>JALQYS010000228.1 GCA_023254015.1 Paracoccaceae bacterium | reverse complement strand
GCTCCTGTCGGCCGACCGCGCGCCGGTCCTGTCTGCGCAAGGCGTGGCGATGTCCGTCGACGGCGGGATATCGGACGCGGCCGAGGCCGACATCACCCTGGTCGTCGGGGGCGAGGCGGCCGAAGCCAGCCTGCCGTCGGTTCTGACCGGGCATCTGCGCCGCATCTGGCGGCAGGGCAAACGGGTAGGGGCGGTTCACGGCGGCATCTTTGCCCTGGCACGGGCCGGCATCCTGGGCGGCCACCGCTTTGCCGCGCATCGCGACCATCTGCCGGTGCTTGCCGCGCATTGGCCCGAGTTGACGCCCGTTGCCACCCTTTATTGCATGGACCGCCGCATCGTGACCTGCGCGGGCGGCATTGCCATGGCCGATCTCAGCCTGCGGCTGATCCATGACAGCGTCGGCCAATCGCTGGCCCATGAGGCGATGCACGCCTGCCTTGTCACCGCCCCGCGCAGCGAGGACACGCCCCAGACCGCCTCGGTCGCACCGCGCGTCCAGACCCGCAATCCCAGCCTGTACCGCGCCGTGCAGTGGATCGAACAGAATTTCACCGATCCCGACTGCCTGTCGCAAACGGTCGAGGCTGCCGGCACCTCTGCCCGTCAGCTGCAAAGGCTGTTCCGCATCCACCTTGGCCTGCGCCCGATCCAGTATCTGGCCGAAATCCGGCTGAACCATGCCCGCGCCCTGCTGTCACAGACCGAATTGCCGGTGCAAGATGTGGCGCTGACCTGCGGCTACAATTCCGTCAGCACCTTCTCCAAAATGTTCCGGGAACGCTTTGGCGTTTCGCCGTCGAAATATTCGCCCTTCGCTGCACACCGCGCCACCTCTGGCTGATCGCCCAGGGTTTCGGGCCCGACGTCGCACGGCCGGGCGGCCAGACCGGGCAAGCCGCGCCTCACCCGTCGCGACGGCCTGCGCCGGCCGCCGGACCGTGCTTGCCGTAATAAAGCCCGACGACATGCTCGGCTTCGGCAAAGAACAGCCAGCGCGCAGACAGGGCCCCTGCCACATGCAACAGCACCGCCAGCGCCGTCAGGGCCGGATGGGCGGGCAAGGACAGGATCAGCGCCGGGGCCAGACAGCCAAGACCCAGCGCCAGCCTGCGCAGCTTCAGGGCATGTTTGCGGCCGACGACATAGATCATCTCGCGCATCAGGTAATTCGGATGGCTATGGGGCTGTTCAAGAACCGAAACCCGCCCCAGCGTGCCAAGGCCGGTGGCGCTGCCGATGGTGACCCCCACCTCGGCAAAGCGTCCATCCCCGATCCGCCATTGCACGACCAGCACCGCTGCAAGCCCCAGCAACAGCGCAACCGCCCCCCAGCCCAGCTCCGACAGGATCGCCCCGCCGGCAAGCGCAAAGGCCACAAAGCTGACGGGCGTGATCGGGTGGTTCCAGCGCGGCACGGTTTTCAGCTGCGCATAGATCATCCCGGTTGTGACCACCGTGCCCAGCGCCAGCACCGCCCCCAACAGCCCGATGCCGCGCGGCAGGCCAAGGCCCAGCCCGTCGGAAAGCGCCATGGGCGCCAGCAGCACAAGGCTCGCAAGTGCGCACAGCCCCTCGCGGCTCAGCCAGCTTGACCGCCATTGCGACAGCGCCCGCCAGGCCCGCTCGGGCCGGCCAAGATGAAAGGTCGAGGCCAGAAGCCCCGCCACCGACAGCCCATAGCCCAACCCCCACAGCAAGAAGGCCGCCCAGCCCGCAGGCTGTAAAACCCCCGCGCCCAGGGCAGCCAGAACGCCAAAGCCAAGGCCCGACAGCACGGTGAACAGGATGACGGAAGGCGCAGGATGCATCAGAGTTTTCCCAGCAAGCGGTCCAGCCAGCCGGCAAAGCCGCTGGCCTTGACGTCCAGCAGCGGCGCCAGGGGGCTGGTGGCCAGGGCATCCTTCCTGCGCGGCGGCAAATAGCGGTTGACCGGCGCCGTGCCCATTTCCGGCATCAGGGCATGGCCGCCGCGTTCGGCGCTCAATCGGCTGACCTTGCTGGCAGGATCGGAGAAATCGCCGAAATGCCGCGCCCCGGTCGGGCAGGTGCGCACGCAGGCCGGCTCGCGGTCGGCCTCGGGCAGGGCATCATTGTAGATCCGGTCAACGCAAAGGGTGCATTTCTTCATCACCCCCGCCGCCTGATCCAGCTCGCGCGCGCCATAGGGACAGGCCCAGGCACACAACCCGCAGCCGATGCAGGTCTCCTCATTGACCAGAACGATGCCATCCTCGGCGCGCTTGTAGCTGGCCCCGGTCGGACAGACCGTGACGCAAGGCGCGGCGTCACAATGCAGGCAAGAGCGCGGGAAGTTGACGGTTAACGCCGCTGCATCAACGGGGTGCACCTGATAGCTGTGCACCCGGTTCAGGAACGTGCCCGAGGGCGCCGCGCCATAGGGGTCTTGATCCGACAACGGCGCCCCGGCCCCCTGATCGTTCCAGCCCTTGCAGGCGGTCACGCAGGCATTGCAGCCGACGCAGGTATCCAGATCGATCACCAGACCCAGCTTCTTGCCGGTGGTTGCAGGCAGGCAGGTCATGTCCGCCCTCCCCGCTGTCTTGCAAGACAGCGCGCCGGAAAATTCGAATTTTCCG
>JALQYS010000166.1 GCA_023254015.1 Paracoccaceae bacterium | reverse complement strand
TCCCACGGGGCGGCGGGCTGGTGTTGGGGGCTGATGGCCAGGATCGCGTCGAAGCGCAGGGTCTCGGCGGCGGTCAATGCGGTGAAGGCGCCGAGCGAGGAACCGATGGCGAGGGTCCGGGTGATGGACTGGCGGGCGCGGAGGGCTTCCAGCGCTTGAATCAACGCCTCGGGCAGGCCGGGGGCAGTGGCGAAGCTGCGGGCTGCATCCATGACGAACAGGGCCGGGCGGTTGCCGGCCGTGGCCGAGCGGACGAATTCCGGCGAGGGCGGGCGTGTGGCGTCATGCCCGATCGAGGCGAAGGCGATCACCAGGTCCGTCGCAGTGCCGGGCAGGGCGTCGATTTGCCAGGGGCCGATCCGCGAAAGGGTCTCGAACCGCATCTCAGGAGGTGGCGCGGCGCATCTCTTCGCGGATGCGGGCAACCATGAAATCGGTGAAGACGCGCACACGGCTGTCCTTGGCGCTGCGCTGCTGCGACAGGAGCGAAAGCTGGGTCGGCAAAGGCGGCGTGGCGGTGGCCACCGGGACAAGGCGGCCCGCGCGCAGGTGGTCGGCGATCTCGAAGACCGGCTTCAGCACCACGCCATGACCTTCCAGCGCCCAGCCGGTCAGCACGTCGCCGTCATCGGATTCGAACGGGCCGGAGATTTCGAAGCGGCGCGGGCCTTCGGGAGTTTGCAGGGTCCACTGGAACTCTTTCGCGCCGGGAAAGCGCAGGTTCAGGCAATCGTGCCGCTCTGCCACCAGCGCCGCGCCATCCGCCGGCATGCCGCGCCGCGCAATATAGGCGGGGGCGGCGCACAGAATCCGCGGGCAATCGGCGATCAGGCGGACCTTGAGCGTGGAATCTTCCAGCACCCCCAGATGGAAGGCCACATCCAGCCCCTCGGCGGTGACATCGATCAACCGGTCCGACAGCCGCAGCCGCACGTCGATCTGGGGGTAAAGATCCTTGAAGGCCGGCACGTGCGGCGCGATGAAGCGGCGGCCGATGCCCAGCGGGGCCGCCACAAAGATCGTGCCGCGAGGGTTTTGCGTCACATCCATCACCGCGGCCTCGGCCTCGTCGATCGCCTCCAGCACCTTTTTCGCGCCATCATAGAAAATCCGGCCGTTTTCCGTGGGTTGCAGGCTGCGAGTGGTGCGGGAAAACAGCCGCACGCCCAGGTGTTTCTCCAGTTCCGAAATCCGGGCAGAGGCGACGGCGGGCGAGGTGCGCTGATCGCGCGCCGCAGCCGACATGCTGCCCAGTTCGAAAACCCGCACGAACATGCGGATGTTGTTCACATAGGACACGAAGGCCCCCTTATTTTCAGCAAGACATTGAAAGTGATCTGTCATTTGCAGGATTAACAGAAAGGTGGCCGCCGGTATAGCCTTTCGCATCCATCAAAGGGGGGCGGGCGAATGTATGACTGGATGGTTCTGGGCGCGTGGCTGGAGCTGGCTGTGCGCTGGCTGCATGTCATCACCGCCATCGCCTGGATCGGATCAAGCTTTTACTTCATTGCGCTGGACTTTGGGCTGCACCGCGACCGCAATCTGGCCAGTGGGGCAGATGGCGAGGAATGGCAGGTCCATGGCGGCGGATTCTACCACATCCAGAAATACCTCGTCGCGCCGGCCCAGATGCCCGACCATCTGGTCTGGTTCAAATGGGAAAGCTACATGACCTGGCTTTCCGGTTTTGCCATGCTGGCTCTGGTCTATTACCTCGGGGCTGAGATGTTCCTCATCGACCCGGCCGTGATGGAGCTGACCCAGTGGCAGGCCATCGCAATTTCGGTCGCCTCGCTGGCCTTCGGCTGGATCGCTTACAACACGCTGTGCAAGGTCTTCGTCAACGCCAATCAGACGGCGCTGATGGTGGCCCTGTTCGTGGTGCTTGTCGGCATGGCGTGGTTCTACACGCAGGTGTTCTCGGGCCGCGCGGCCATGCTGCATCTGGGTGCCTTTACCGCCACCATCATGTCGGCCAATGTGTTCTTCATCATCATGCCGAACCAGCGCATCGTGGTGGCCGATCT
>JALQYS010000095.1 GCA_023254015.1 Paracoccaceae bacterium | reverse complement strand
GAAAATGTCCGCACTGAAGATCAAAAAAGGCGCCACCAGCCATTCGGCTTACAACCTGCGTCCCAATTTCAGCGACGCCGCCGAGACCCACACCTTGGCCGTGTTGGTCGAAAACGAACCGGGCGTTCTGGCCCGCGTAATCGGCCTGTTCTCGGGCCGGGGATATAACATCGACAGCCTCACCGTGGCCGAGGTGGACCATACCGGCCACCGGTCGCGCATCACCATCGTCACCTCGGGCACGCCGCATGTGATCGATCAGGTCGAGGCGCAGCTTTCGCGTCTGGTGTCGGTCTATGCCGTGCATGACCTGACCGCCGAGGGGCCTTGCGTGCAGCGCGAATTGGCGCTGTTCAAGGTGGCCGGCAAGGGCGAGGCGCGGATCGAAGCGCTGCGTCTGGCCGAGATCTTCCGCGCCCATGTGGTGGACAGCACGCTGGAAAGCTTCATCTTCGAAATGACCGGCACGCCGGAGAAGATCGACAGCTTTGCCGACCTGATGCGCCCCCTGGGCCTGAAGGAACTGGCGCGCACCGGGGTTGCCGCGTTGTCGCGCGGCGCCTGACAAGCCTGTGACATAACGGCCGGAAGGCGCGACGGGGCATTCCCGCCGCGCCTTTTTCGCATTATCCTGCCGCGCGAAACAGGAGACCGCCCATGATTGTCGAAATCGGCCACTTTGCCCTGATCCTGGCCTTTGCCGTGGCGCTGGTGCAGGCCACCCTGCCGCTTTATGGCGCGACCCGGCGCGATGCGCGGCTGATGGCGCTGGCTGATCCGGCGGCGCTGGTGCAGCTGGTGCTGATCGCGGCAGCCTTTGGCGCGCTGACCTATGCCTTTGTGGTGTCGGACTTTTCGCTGCGGCTGGTCACGCTGAACTCGCATACCGACAAGCCGATGCTTTACAAGGTGGCGGGTGTCTGGGGCAACCACGAGGGATCGCTGTTGCTGTGGGTATTGTCGCTGGCCCTGTTCGGGGCCTGTGCGGTGTGGTTCGGCGGCAATCTGCCCGTCACGCTGAAGGCGCGGGTGCTGGCGGTGCAGGGGATGGTGGGAGCTGCCTTTCTGGCCTTCATGCTGTTTACCTCGAACCCCTTCCTGCGGCTGGCCGCGCCGCCCCTGAACGGCGATGACCTGAACCCGCTGCTGCAAGACCCCGGTCTGGCGTTCCATCCGCCCTTCCTCTACCTCGGCTATGTCGGCCTTTCGATGAGCTTTTCCTTCGCCATCGCCGCCCTGATCGAGGGGCGGATCGATGCCGCCTGGGCGCGCTGGGTGCGGCCCTGGACGCTGGCGGCCTGGGTGTTCCTGACCATCGGCATCGCGCTGGGGTCGTGGTGGGCCTATTACGAACTGGGCTGGGGCGGCTTCTGGTTCTGGGATCCGGTGGAAAATGCCAGCTTCATGCCCTGGCTGATTGCCGCCGCCCTGCTGCATTCGGCCATCGTGGTGGAAAAACGCGAAAGCCTGAAGGCATGGACCATCCTTCTGGCCATCATCGCCTTTGGCTTCAGCCTGACGGGCACCTTCATCGTGCGCTCGGGCGTCATCACCAGCGTTCACTCCTTTGCCAATGACCCTGAACGCGGGGTGTTCATCCTGATGATCCTGGGCGTCTTCATGGGGGGCGCGCTGACGCTCTTCGCCTTCCGCGCCGGCGCGCTGGAGGCCAAGGGGATGTTCGCCACCATCAGCCGCGAAAGCGCGCTTCTGGCCAACAATGTGCTTTTGGCGGTGGCCTCTTTCGTGGTGTTCATCGGCACGATCTGGCCCCTGGTGGCCGAGATGGTCTGGAACCGCAAGCTTTCGGTCGGAGAGCCCTTCTTCAACGCGGCCTTCACCCCCTTCATGGTGCTTCTCGCGATCATCCTGCCGGTGGGCGCGATGATGCCCTGGAAGCGGGCCGAGATCGGCAAGGCCCTGCGCCCCTTGCGCGGGGCGATGGTGCTGGCGCTGGCGCTGGGGCTTCTGGCCTATGCAATGCAGAGCGGGAAATCGGCGCTTGGCCCGGTGGGGCTGATGCTGGGTGCCTGGGTGGTGTTCGGCGCGCTGGCCGATCTGTGGCACCGCGCAGGCCGGGGCGGGCTGCCCGACAAGCTGGCCCGGCTGGGCCGCATGGGCCGGGCCGACTGGGGCAAGGCCACAGCGCATGGTGGCCTGGGCGTCACGATCTTTGCTGTCGCCGCCATGCATGCCTGGGCGATCGAGACGATAAGGGTGGTCAAGGTGGGCGAAACCTTTCCGGTGGGCCGCTATGAGGTGCTCTTGAAAGAGGTGCATGACGAGCAAGGCCCGAACTACACCACGACCATGGCCGAAATGGTGGTCACGCGCGGTGGGGCCGAGGTGGTGACGCTCTTCCCCGAAAAGCGGGTCTATCCGGTGCAGGCCATGCCCACGACCGAAGCCGCCATCGACTATGGCTTCACCCGCGACATTTACCTGGTGATCGGCGATCCGCAGGCCGGCGGCGGCTATGCGGTGCGCGCCTATGTCAAACCCTTTGCCAACTGGCTGTGGGGGGGGGCGATGCTCATGGCGTTGGGGGGCATGCTCAGCCTGACCGACCGTCGCTATCGTCTGGCCGCGGGCGCCCGCCGGGCGGCCCTGGCCCAACCGGCGGAGTAAGTCCATGCGCGCCCTTGCCCTTTGCATGATGCTTCTGGCCGCCTCCCCTGCCCTTGCCGTGCAGCCCGACGAGATGCTGGCGGACCCCGCGCTTGAGGCCCGGGCCCGCGCGATCAGCCACGACCTGCGCTGCCCGGTCTGTCAGGGCGAGTCGATCGATGACTCGAACGCCCCGATCAGCCGCGACCTGCGCCTTCTGGTGCGCGAGCGGCTGGTGGCCGGCGACAGCGACGCCGAAGTGGTGGATTTCATCGTTGCCCGCTATGGCGAATTCGTGCTCTTCAACCCCCGCCCCAGCGGGTCGGGGTTGATCCTGTGGCTGGCCGGACCGGCCATGCTGATCGCAGGCGGCGCGCTGGCCTTTGCCATGACCCGGCGCAAGCCCAAGGCCGAGGGTGAGCTGACCGACGAGGAAAAGGCCCGCCTCGCCCAGTTGATGAAAGAGTGACGCGAGGTTCGGCTTTCGCCGCTTGCCCTGCCGTCTATGCTGCGACCAAAGGGAGTGCGCCATGGATTACACCTCGATCACCTATGAACTGGCAGACGGCATCGCCACCATCACGCTGAACCGCCCGCAGGTGATGAACGCCCTGTCCAGCCCCCTGCGCCGCGAGCTTTTGCACGCGCTGACCCGCGCGCAGACGCAGGCCCGGGTGATGGTGCTGACCGGTGCCGGCCGGGCCTTCTGCTCGGGGCAGGATCTGCAGGATGCGGGGGCGATCGGGTCTTTCGATCTGGAACGCATCCTGAACGAGGAATACGTCCCGATGATCAAGGCAATCACCGATAGCCCGATCCCGACGATCTCGGCGGTGAACGGCGCAGCGGCAGGGGCCGGGGCCAATCTGGCCCTGGCCGCCGACATCGTGATGGCCACCGAGAGCGCCAGTTTCATTCAGGCCTTCACCCGCATTGGTCTGGTCCCCGATGCCGGTGGGTCCTACTGGCTGCCGCGCCAGATCGGCCTTGCCCGGTCGATGGGCGCCATGCTTCTGGCCGACAAGATCACGGCCCGGCAGGCCGCCGATTGGGGCATGATCTATGAGGTAGTGCCGGACGAAGGCTTTGCCGCGCACGTCCGCGCGCGCGCGGCACAACTGGCGGCGGGGCCGACGGTGGCCTACCGCGGGGTGAAACAGATGCTGCGCGCCAGTTTCGGCAATGATCTGGACAAGCAACTGGCGCTTGAGGCCCGCTTGCAGGGGCAATGCGGCCAGACCGAGGATTTCCGCGAAGGGGTCGCGGCCTTTCTGGAAAAGCGGCCTGCCCGCTTTACCGGCACCTGAGGCCACCGTTGGTTTCTGGCCGATTTCTTGCAAGAAATCGGACCGGAAAATTGCAATTTTCCGGCCCGGAGTTTTGCAAAACTCCGGCCTACTTCCGGCCGGCCTTGCGCGTGGACAACAGCAGATTGGTCTCTGACGTCACCACCCCCTCGATGCTGCGGATGCGGTAGATCACCTCGTCCAGTTCCAGCAGGGTCTGCGTCGCCAGTTCCGCAATCAGATCCCATTTGCCATTGGTGGAATGCACCGCCAGCACCGCCGGAATGCCCGCGAGCCGCGCCATCACTTTTTCGCCGCCCTTGCCCTCGATCCCGATCATGATGAGGCCCCGCACCGGCGCTGCCGTGACATCCGAGCGGGTCAGCACGGTGAACCCGGCGATCTCGCCCTTGGCTTGCAGGCGCTCCATCCGGGCCCGGACCGTGGCGCGACTCAGATCCAGCCGTTCGGCCAGTTCCGACAGCGAGGCCCGGCCATCCCGGCGCAGTTCCGCAATCAGGCGCTGGTCGGTTTCGTCCATTCGGGCCAATCCTTCTGCCGTTTTGCGCAATGTCTTTAGCAAAGCGGACGAAATGGCGCTAGGATTCGTCGAGGCTTGCCCTGAAAAATGATCAAAACAGCGGAGACTCCCATGCCTAACTGCATCCTGATCGGGGCCCCGATTGACGAAGGCCAGCGCCGCGCCGGTTGCGTCATGGGGCCGGCGGCCTATCGTGTGGCGGGCATTGCGCAGGCGATCCGCGATCTGGGGCACGGGGTCGAGGATTGGGGCGATGCCGCCCTGCCCGAGCTGCGCGCGGCACCCTGCCCCAACCCGGCCGTGCATGATCTGGCTCAGGTCATCGGCTGGACCGAGGTTCTGGCCGACAAGGTGGATGATGCGCTCAACGCGGGCGGGCTGCCGATCGTGCTTGGCGGCGATCATTCACTGGCGCTGGGGTCGGTTGCGGGCGCAGCGGCCTTTGCGACACGGCAGGACCGGCCCTTGTTCCTGCTGTGGCTCGATGCCCATTCCGATTTCCACACGCCCCTGACGACGACCAGCGGCAATCTGCATGGCACCCCGGTGGCCTATGTCACCGGGCGCGAGGGGTTTGACGCCTTCCCCCCCTTCCCCGCGCCGATCCCGGCGGATCGGGTCTGCCTCTTCGGCATCCGCTCGGTCGATCCGGCCGAACACACGGCGCTGCTGCACCATGACATTGCGATCAACGACATGCGGGTGCTGGACGAGCGCGGCATCGTTGCCCCCTTGCGCGAGTTTCTCGACAAGGTGCGCGCGGCGGGCGGTCTGCTGCATGTGTCGCTGGATGTCGATTTCCTTGACCCTTCCATCGCGCCCGCCGTCGGCACCACCGTGCCCGGCGGCACCACCTTTCGCGAGGCGCATCTGGTGATGGAGCTCTTGCACGAAAGCGGGCTGGTCACCTCGATTGACCTGGTGGAGCTGAACCCCTTTCTCGATGAACGCGGCCGCACGGCCAAGCTGATGGTGGACCTTGTGGGCAGCATGATGGGCCGCAAGGTCTTCGACCGCCCGACCCGGAGTTTCTGAAATGATCGCCCCTTCGAAACAGGCCTTTGTGCCCTTTGTCTCTGTCGCCAACATGATGAAACTGGTCCATGCCATCGGGGTGGAACAGGTGATGGTGGATCTGGCCGCCGAGATCGAGGCCGATTTCCGCCGCTGGCCCTTGTTCGACAAGACCCCGCGCGTCGCCAGCCATTCCGAGATCGGAGTGATCGAGCTGATGCCCACCTCGGACGGCGAAACCTATGGGTTCAAATATGTGAATGGCCATCCCAGCAACATGAAGCGGGGCTTGCAGACCGTGACGGCCTTTGGCCTTCTGGCCGATGTGTCCACGGGCTATCCGCTCCTGCTCAGCGAGATGACGATCCTGACCGCCCTGCGCACGGCCGCCACCAGCGCGATGGCGGCGAAATGGCTTGCGCCCCGGGGGGCCAGGACCATGGCGCTGATCGGCAACGGGGCGCAGGCCGAGTTTCAGGCGCTGGCCTTCAAGGCGGTCTGCGGAATTTCCGAGCTGCGGCTATACGACATCGACGCGAAAGCCACGGCGAAATGTGCCGCCAACCTTGCCGGGCGCGGGCTGAAGGTTATCGCCTGCACATCGCCCGAGGAGGCGATCCTGGGCGCGCAGATCATCACCACGGTGACGGCGGACAAGCAGAACGCGACGATCCTGACCGACAATATGGTCGGCGCGGGGTTGCATATCAACGCGGTCGGCGGCGATTGCCCGGGCAAGACGGAACTGCACAAGGACATCCTCTCGCGCGCCGGGGTATTCGTGGAATACCCGCCGCAAACGCGGATCGAGGGCGAGATTCAGCAGATGCCGGCCGCGTTTCCGGTGACCGAACTGTGGCAGGTCATCACCGGCACCGCTACCGGACGCAAGGACGCGCGCGACATCACCCTGTTTGACTCGGTGGGCTTTGCCATCGAGGATTTCAGCGCGCTGCGCTATGTGCATGGCAAGCTGAAGGCGCTTGCGCTATGCGACCAGCTGGACATGATCGCCGACCCGGACGACCCGCGCGATCTGTTCGGCATGCTGATGCGGGCCGCCTGAGCCCTCCTCGTGCGCGCGACGCGCTTCTCGTCGGGGCCTGCCGAGGAGCGCCGAAGGCGACGACGAGGCGCTGCGAACCTTGCATACCAAGGCTTGATCGGTGTAGAAATGCCGCACCAATATCTAGACCCGACAAGCAAGGCGGCGCAACGTGAACGACACTCCGGAAGATCCTGAAATCTCTGGCAAAAAGCCCGAACGTGTGCCCTATCACGGCCCGCAGGTGGATGTCGTCGACGAGATGAAGACGGCCTATCTCGATTATGCCATGAGCGTGATCGTCAGCCGCGCAATCCCCGACCTGCGCGACGGGCTGAAACCGGTGCATCGGCGCATCCTGTTTGCCATGCATGAAACCGGCAATACCCATGACAAGCCCTATCGCAAATCGGCCCGGCCGGTGGGCGACACGATGGGTAAATATCACCCCCACGGCGACAGCGCGATCTATGACGCCCTGGTGCGGATGGCCCAGCCCTTTTCCATGTCGCTCAAGCTGCTGGACGGTCAGGGCAACTTCGGCTCGATGGATGGGGATACGGCCGCGGCAATGCGCTACACCGAAGTGCGGATGGACAAGCCCACCGCCTTTCTTCTGGCCGATATCGACAAGGAAACCGTTGAGTTTCAAGACAATTACGACGGCAAGGACCGTGAGCCCACCGTCCTGCCCGCGCGTTTCCCGAACATGCTGGTCAATGGCGCCGAGGGCATTGCCGTCGGCATGGCCACCCGCATCCCGCCGCACAATCTGGGCGAGGTGATCGATGGCACCTTGGCGATGATCGACAACCCCGACATCAGCATGGAACAGCTGATGGAGATCATCCCCGCCCCCGACTTCCCGACCGGGGCCACGATCCTTGGCCGTTCCGGCGCGCGCAAGGCCTATCTGGAAGGCCGCGGCTCGGTCATCATCCGCGCCAAGACCCATGTCGAGGAAATCCGCAAGGACCGCTGGGCGATCATCGTCGACGAGGTGCCCTATCAGGTCAACAAGGCGCGCATGATTGAAATCATTGCGGAAATGGTGCGCGACAAGAAGATCGAGGGCATCTCCAGCGTCGCCGACGAATCCGACAGGATCGGCGTGCGGGTGGTGATCGAGCTGAAGCGCGACGCCACGGCCGATGTGGTTCTGAACCAGCTTTACCGCTTTACGCCGATGCAGACCTCTTTCGGCTGCAACATGCTGGCCTTGAATGGCGGCCGGCCCGAACAGCTGACGCTGCGCGATTTCCTGTCGCATTTCATCACCTTCCGCGAGGAAGTGGTGGCGAAACGCACGGCCTTCGAGTTGCGCAAGGCGCGCGAGCGCAGCCATGTGCTCTGTGGTCTGGCGGTGGCTGTCTCGAACGTGGATGAGGTGGTTAAAACCATCCGCCAATCGGCCGATGCGGCCGAAGCGCGCGAAAAGCTGATGACGCGGCGGTGGCCGGCACATGAGATCGCGCCCTTCATCCGGCTGATCGACGACCCGAGCCACACGATCAACGAGGACGGCACCTATAACCTGTCGGAAATCCAGGCCCGCGCCATTCTGGAGCTGCGTCTGCAGCGCCTGACGCAACTGGGCGTCAAGGAAGTGACGGACGAGCTCGAGGAACTGGCCGGCAAGATCAAGGATTACCTTGAGATTCTGGGCAGCCGTGACCGGATCATGGCGATCATCTCGGACGAGCTGCGCGAGGTGAAAGCCGCCTTCGCCGTTCCCCGCCGGACCGAAATTGTCGACTGGTCGGGCGACATGGAGGACGAAGACCTGATCGAGCGCGAGGATAGGGTCGTGACCATCACCTCGGGCGGTTACATCAAGCGCACGCCCTTGGCCGAATTCCGCGCCCAGAACCGCGGCGGCAAGGGTCTGGCCTCGATGCAGACCAAGGAAGACGACGTGGTGACGACGCTGTTTGTCGCCAACATTAAATACTAGTTCTTCTGGTTCAATGTCTACTGTTGTCGCTGCACCTGCTCCCACCGCAAAGGTTAA
>JALQYS010000067.1 GCA_023254015.1 Paracoccaceae bacterium | reverse complement strand
GACGCGCAGCAAATGCCCGCCGCCATCGAGGCCGCGGTCAAAGGCCATGCCAGCGATCCGTCTGCCCAAGGCCCCGGCAAGGGCGGCGCCCCCCGCGGTCGCGCCCAACAGCGCACGGCGGGAAAGCCCGGGTTTCTGTTCCTGTGACATGGTCGGAACTCCTTTCAGTCAACAAGTTTCGGGGTGGGTGAGTTCGGATGCCCCGAGATGTCGCGCATCGGCGAGGCCGCCACGGCTTCGCGCCGCTTCAGCTTCTTGATGACGACGGGGCAGGTGGTCTTGGACTGGTACAACACCTGGCAATGCAGGCAGTTCACACATTCATTCGGGTTGATCTCGCCCGTGGGGTGGATCGCCTGCACCGGGCACTGGTTGGCGCAGGTCTGGCAGGGGGCGCCACATTCGTGATAGCGCTTCAGCCAGTCGAACATCCGCAGCCGCGCCGGAATGGCCAGCGCCGCGCCCAGCGGGCAGAGATAGCGGCAGTAGAACCGCTCGACGAAAAGGCCCGCCATCAACAGCGCCGCCGCATAGGCCACGAAGGGCCAGGCGCGGACGAATTTCAGCACGATGGCGGTCTTGAACGGCTCCACCTCGGCATAGTGTTCGGCCTGTTCGATGCTCATCAGGCTGACGCCGAAAAGGCCCAGGAAGATGATGTATTTCAGCGGCCAAAGGCGTTCATGCAGGCCCCAGGGCAGCGTCCATTGCGGGATGTGCAGCGCGCGGGCGATGCGGTTGGTGATCTCTTGCAGCGCGCCAAAGGGGCAAAGCCAGCCGCAATAGGCCCCGCGCCCCCAGAACAAGAGCGCCGCCGCCACCGAGAACCACAGGATGAAGGTCAGCGGGTCCAGAAGGAACGCCTGCCAGCTGAAGCCCGAGACCAGCGCGCCGAACAGCGCCAGCAGGTTCACCACCGAAAGCTGGGCATTGGCATACCAGCCAAGGAACACCAGCGTCACCGTCAGGAACCCCATGCGGAACCAGAAGAAGGCCCGGGCGTTCCTTGTGGCGAAGGACTGGAAGAAGAACACCAGCGTCAGCACGGCCAGCATCGCGGCGGTCACGGCGATTTCCAGCTGCTTGTCGGCCCAGATCCGTTTCCACAGCGCCTGGTGGGCAGCGCCTTCGTCCTGGGTGGTGACATCGCTCACCGCCGCGGGCACCTCGGGGGCAGGGGGCGGGGCCACGGCGCGCAGATAGCCCTGCGGCAGCTGATAGCCCAGATCGAAGGTGGTAAAGACCTTCTCGATCGGCCCCACCTCGCGATGCACCAGAAGCTGGAGGCGGAAGGGTTTCGTCGGGTCAAAGCCCACGTCAGCCGGGATCTTGAACAGATCGGCCTCGGTGAATTCGGGGGCGCCTTCGGCGGCGACGGTCACCAGGCGCTTGTGCATCCGGTCGCGGAAGCGCACCGACACGTCATCCTGGATCAGCACGATGCGGTCAAAGATGCCGCCGCGCACATAGCCCGACCCCTTGAAGGAATAGAGCCCGCGTCCGACCACGACGATGGCATGTTCGCCCGGCGCCAGCCAGCCTTTCAGGTTCGCCGCCTCGCCCTCGCCAAGGATGGCCTTGGCAATCGCAGGGGGCGAGACAAGGGCGGCCTGCATCTCGATGAAGGTGGTCTCGGGGGCTTCGGTCAGCGCGCGTTCGGTGGCGCGCGGGTCACCCAGCGCGGCAAAGGCGGCATTGACCTGGCCGACATCCAGCGACAGGCGGCGCAGGGTGCCGTCGCCTTCCAGCGTCCTCCAGTCGGCGGCGGCGGTGGCATCGGGGTTGATCTCGAAGGTGGGGCCTGCGGGGGCCGCATCGGCCGCCAGACCGCCCAGACCCAGCGCGCGGGCCACCTTCAGCCCAGAGCGCACGATGGAATCGTCGATCACCATCACGGTCACGGTCGCGCCCGAGATGATCTCCAGCTCATGCGCCGTGCCGCCCGACTTGGCCTCGGCCACCAGATCAAGCCCGACATAGCTGGCCACCGTCGCGGCCATCTTGGCCTCGGGGATGCCGATCAGCACGATGGGTTCAGAGTGCTTGACCAGCTTCAGCCCGGCGATGCGGGCGTCCTTGTCGATGGCCACCATCGTATGGATCGGCTTGCCGGAATAGCCGGTCGTCGACACGAAATCCGAGGTGACAAAGGCCCAGGCGATGGTTTCGCCGCCTTTCAGGACCGGGGCAACCGGATGGTCGGTCTGCATCGGGCCATAGCCATCGGCCCCCGGGACAAGCTCGGATGCGGGAACGTCGGTCAGGAACTTGGCCAGCACCGGCTCGGCCGTGGCTGGCAGCACGGCCAGGACCAGCGCCACAAGCGCGGCCAGAAGGGTGGGGATCAGCGGGGTGCGCGTCATCATCGGGCGTCCTCAATCGGTCGCCCGGCGGTCTGTCACGGATTGGCCGCGGCTCACTTGACCAAACTCAAGCGGGACGGGGGCAATCACGCGAAAAGACCGGACAGCGTCAGTCGGTCCATTGGCATCTGGGGTCAGAGCCGGAGGGCCGCGCGTGTCAGGGCGAAGGTGATCGGCTGCCCGCAGAACGGGCAGGGTTGCGGGAATGACCAGGGCCGGAACCCGGATCAGAGGCGCCGAAAGGAACGTGGGCGCGGTTTCTGCCAAGGGAACATCCGAGGACAGGCAGTCGGGGCAGGTCAGGCAGGGCTGATCCTGATCGACCGGCATGCCCTTTGCGTCCAAACGAACGGTCTTTGCCCCGCTATCGCTGCAGATGACCATCGTGGTCTGTCCGGCCATCGCATAGGCCTCGGCCCCCGGTCCGGCAAGGACCAGGGCAAGGGCGAGGATGAGGCGAAACAGTACCAACATTCTTCCATACGGCCTGACATCTCACCCCCCTGCCTTGATCAAGATCAATTCAGGAGTCAGGTTTAGGTGGCGCGCCTTTGGGGCTTTTCGATCCTGATTTGTCAGGGCGAAGGGCTATCCGCCTTGACTTTTGTCATGCAGCCAAGGGCCGCAGGCTGCTGTCAGCCTGCTTGTCGTCTGCGGTTCAAGGGGCGTCAGGCCGCCTCGAATCGCGGAAAAAGAATACTATTTTCAAGGTGCATGTGGCGGACGAGATCCTCGCTGAACTTGGTCAGGCCGGTGTAAAGCGCGGTCCACGACCGGCAGGCGCCTTCGGGAAGCGACAACCCGCGGGTGATTCGCTCCACCTCGCGCAGCAACTCGGCGGCGCTGTCATGTTCGTGGCGCATCACGCCGATCGGGTGGACGATCATCGGATGTCCGCCCTGACGCATCATCGGGAAGAGCACCTGTTCCTCTTTCAGCATGTGGCTGTCCAGCTCGTCATGCAGGGCGATCAGGGCCTCGGTCAGGCCAAGGGGCGCCTCGTCATGGTCGCCGTGGACGGTCTCCACCTTTTGGGCCAGCGGGATCAGCCATTCCAGCTCGTCCCGGTGGGTCTCGTGATAGCGGGCAAGGATGTGGTCGATCAGCGGAAGGGTTTCTTGTGGCGCATCGCGGCCGGCGGCGTCGATCAGGGCCTGCAGGGCATCCAGCAGGGTTTCAGGGGCAAGGCCCTGTTTCGCGGCGGCATCGGCCAGCGTCAGCGCGCCGCCACAGCAAAAGCTGATGCCATTGCGGCGAAACACCTCGGCGGCGCCGGGCAGGTCTGAGGCGATGTCGCCGACGCTGGCGGAAAGGGTAAGCGGGGTCATGGGGCGGTTCCTTCGGTTGGGTCCCAGGCGCGGGCCTGGGGATCGGCAAGATGCAGCAGGTCCACCGCGCGGGCGGCGATCTGGGCGGTGATCTGCGCCGTGGTGTCGGGGCGCAGGTAAAAGGCGGGAACGGGGGGCATGACGACGGCGCCCATCTCGGTTGCGGCCGTCATGTTGCGCAGATGCGCCAGCGTCAGCGGCGCCTCGCGCGCCAAAAGCACCAGCGGGCGGCGTTCCTTCAGCTGCACGCTGGCCGCGCGGGTCAAGAGATTGTCGTCCAGCCCGTGGGCGATGGCGGCAAGGCTGCGCATCGAACAGGGCGCGACGATCATGCCCCGCACCGGGAAAGAGCCGCTGGCGATGGCCGCGCCCAGATCGATCACCGGATGCAGCCGGTCGGCCAGGGCCACCAGCTCGTCCCGCGCGGTCGGGCCGATTTCCAGCGACAGCGTGCGTTCGGCCATGGCCGACAGCACCAGCTCCACCGCCGCCCCTGCCGATTTCAGTGCCCGCGCGCAATCCAGCGCCAGCGCCGCGCCGGATGCCCCGGACACGCCCAGAATCACCCGTGCCGTCATCGGATCACCCCCCGCAATAGCGCGGCCGCGCGGGCCTCATGCGCGGGGGTCAACGCCATGACCTGCCCCCAGTCGCGCGTTGTCTCGGCGCCGATCTTGTTGGTCGCGTCGATCCCCAGCTTGCCCGCCAGCCCCTCGCGCGGGCTTGCGAAATCGAGGTAATCCATCGGCGTGCCATCCAGCACCATCACATCGCGGGCCGGGTCCATCCGGGTGGCCATGGCCCAGGCAATGTCATCCCAGCTGCGCGGATCGATGTCGCGGTCCACCACCACGATGGTCTTGGTATAGCTGAACTGCGCCAACATCCCCCACAGGGCCATCATCACCCGCCGGGCCTGTCCGGGATAGCGTTTGTCGATCTGCACCACGGCCATGCGGTAGGAACAGGCGGCGGGGGGCAGCCAAAGGTCGGTCACTTCGGGGATCTGGGCGCGGATCACCGGCAGGGCCAGCGTGTTGAACACCTCGCCGATGACCGAGGGTTCATCCGGCGGGCGGCCGGTGACGGTGGTCAGATAAAGCGGGTCGCGCCGGTGGGTGATGGCCGAAAGGCGCATCACCGGAAAGGCTTCGACGGCGTTGTAATAGCCGGTATGATCGCCGAACGGGCCTTCGGGCGCAGTCTCGCCGGGGTGAACCCAGCCTTCCAGGATGATCTCGGCGTTGGCGGGCACCACCAGCGGAACCGTGCGCGCGGGAACCACCTCGGCCCGCGCCCCGCGCAGAACGCCGGAAAACGTCAGCTCCGACACGGTTTCGGGCAGGGGCAGGGCGGCCGACAGCAGCGTTGCCGGATCGGCGCCAAGGGCGATGGCCACCGGCATCGGCTCGTTTGCGCGCAGCCAGCTGCGGTGATGCGCCGCCCCGCCACGATGGGCCAGCCAGCGCAGGATCAGCCGGTCGGGCGCCAGCACCTGCGCGCGATAGACCCCAAGGTTGTAGCGCGCGACCTGACCCGCGTCAGACCCGTGGGGGCGGGTAATGACGACGGGCCAGGTGACAAGCGGCCCGGCATCTCCGGGCCAGGGCGTCTGCACCGGGATCAGCGACAGATCCGGGGGCGCAGACAGCTCTTGCGCCGCGGCCTTGCGCAAGAGTTTCGGGCGGCTTTGCAGCGCCGCTTTCAGCACCGGCCAGCGTGACAGGGCGTCGCGCATCCCCTCGACCGGGGCGGGGCTGCGCAGGGCGGCCAGAAACTCGCCAAAGGCGGGCACCTGATCCAGCGTCAGGCCCAGACCCGCCGCCACCCGTTCGGGGGTGCCAAAGAGGTTGGCGATGACCGGCATCGCAGCCGCTTTGCCGCCTTGGCGGGCGGCATCAAAGCGCAGGACCGGCCCGCGCGCCCGCAGCGCAGCCAGTTGCACGGCGGTCATTTCATGTTGCAGATCAACGGGTTCGGAAATGCGCGCCAGATCGCCGGCCGCGGCCATATGGGCCAGAAAGCCACGAAGATCGGCAAAGACGGGCAGGCTGCGCATGGTGAACGGATCCTTTCCGCCCCGGATAGCGGTCGGGGCGGCCGGGGGACTTGACTATTGTCAATACCGCTGCCCGCCGCCTCGCCTATCAGGGGCCAACCGCACGGGAACCGATCCATGACCCTGACCCTGCCTCGCCTGCCACGGCCCCTGGGCCTTGCCGCCCGGCCCTTGCCCTTGTCACCGCTGAACCTGTTTCTGGGGGCGGTGACGCGCCGCATGGCCAAGGCCCACCCGGTGATGCTGCGCCGTCTGGGCGCGCATGCCGCGCGGCGTTTCCTGATTGATCCGGTGGATCTGCCGTGGGTTTTCCTGCTCTTGCCCGGTGACAGCCGGATGACCGCCCACCGCCGCAGCCACCCGCCCGCGCATGAGGCCCGCATCGCCGGGCCGATGTCGGCCTTTCTGGCGATGATGCACGGGGCCGAGGATGGCGACGCGCTGTTTTTCTCGCGCGATCTGACGGTCGAGGGGGACACTGCCGCCGTTCTGGCGCTGCGCAATGCGATGGACGACGCCGAACTGGACCTGACCGAGGAAATCGCCGCGCTGTCCGGCCCCCTTGCCGCGCCGTTGCGCCGCATGCTGACCGGGGCCGAGCGGGTGACAGGACTGGCGCTGCATCGCGCCGAAACTGCCGGAGACTGGAGATGATGGAACTGGTCTGCCCCGCGGGCACCCCCGCCGCGCTGCGCGCCGCCGTCGAGGCCGGGGCCCATGCGGTCTATTGCGGCTTTGCCGATGAAACCAACGCCCGCAACTTTCCGGGCCTGAACTTCACGCCTGAGGACATGGCCGAGGCCGTGGCCTTTGCCCATGCGCGCGGCGCCAAGGTTCTGGTGGCGATCAACACCTTTCCCCGCGCCGGGGCCGAACCCCTGTGGCACCGGGCGCTGGCCAATGCCGAGCAGGCCGGGGCGGATGCGGTGATTCTGGCCGACCTTGGCCTTCTGGCCCATGCGGCTGACCGTCACCCGAACCTGCGCCGCCATCTTTCGGTGCAGGCCGCCGCCGCCAATCCTGATGCGATCAACCTTTATGCCAGCGCTTTTGGCGTCCGCCGTGTGGTCTTGCCGCGCGTGCTGACCGTGGATGAAATCGCCGCCATCAACCGAGAGATCGACGTCGAGACCGAGGTTTTCGTCTTTGGCGGGCTGTGCGTTATGGCCGAGGGGCGCTGTTCGCTGTCGTCCTATGCCACCGGGCAATCGCCGAACATGAACGGGGTCTGTTCTCCGGCCAGCCACGTCGTCTATGCCGAAGAGGGCCGCGATCTGGCGGCGCGGCTGGGCGGGTTCACCATCCACCGCACGCCAAAAGGCGCGCCCGCGCCCTATCCGACGCTGTGCAAGGGCTGTTTCACCTCGGGCGAGCAGACCGGCCACATCTTTGAAGACCCGGTGTCGCTGGACGCCACCCACCTGATCCCGCAACTGGCGCGCGCCGGCGTCTCGGCCCTGAAGATCGAGGGCCGCCAGCGCAGCCGGGCCTATGTGGCGCAGGTGGTGCGTGCCTTCCGCGCCGCGGTCGAGGCGCAGGCGGCGGGCCGTCCGCTGCCCGCCAGCGCGCTGGCCCGGCTGACCGAGGGGCAGGCCGCCACGGCCGGGGCCTATGCCAAGACCTGGAGATAGACATGGATCTGACCATCGGCCCGAATTTCTTTTTCTGGCAGGCCGAAGCGGTGCGCGACTTCTACCGCGGCCTTGCCAGCGCCCCCGTTGCCCGCGTTGTTCTGGGCGAACTTGTCTGCTCCAAGCGCCTGCCCTTCTGGCAGGTCGAGATTCCGGGCGCGGTAGAAACCTTGCTGGCGGCGGGCAAGGAGGTGGCGGTCACCTCGCTGGCGCTCATCACCCTGAAACGCGAGCGCAAGCTGACCGCCGATCTGGCCGAGATGGGCCTGCCGGTCGAGGTCAATGATCTGTCGGCGCTGGCCCATCTGCCTGAAGGCCGCCCCTTCTGGGTGGGGCCTTTGGTCAATGTCTATAATGAGGGCACGCTGCGCTGGCTGATCCGGCGCGGTGCCACGCGGGTCTGCCTGCCGCCCGAACTGGGGCTGGAGTCTGTTGCCGTTCTGGCCCGTTTGGGCCGCGAAGAGGGGGTGCCGGTCGAGGTCTGGGGCCATGGCCGCCTGCCACTGGCGATCTCGGGGCGCTGCTATCATGCCCGGCTGCATGACCGCGCCAAGGACAGTTGCCAGTTCGTCTGCGGCGAAGACCCCGATGGCCGCGACGTCGAAACGCTGGAAGGTCAGCCGTTTCTGGCGGTGAACGGGGTTCAGACGCTTAGCCAATCCACCGCCAGCATGGCCCATCAGGTCGATGCCCTGCGTGAGGCCGGGGTGGCGGCCTTGCGTCTTTCGCCGCAGGCCAAGGGCTTTGACCGGGTTTGCACCGGCTGGGACGCCCGCCTGCGGGGCGGGCTGTCGGCCGCTGATCTTTCGGCCGCCCTGCGGCCCGATGTGCCGGGCGGACGGCTGTCGGACGGGTTTCTGAAGGGGCCCGCCGGGGCCGCCTGGTCAGGCGCCGCGTAAGGCGCGTGGACGGGGGCTTTGGCGCCCGTTTCAGGGCAGAACGCGGTATAAGGGCTGCCCCTTGGCGATGCCTTCGGCGGCAAAGGTCATGCCGGCATGGGGGTGGGCCGCGCGGGCCGCCGTGTCCATCCCCTCCAGCGCGGTGGTGCAGAACAATGTGGTCAGCCCCGCGCCGCCGAAGGCCGGGCACGAGGTATGGGGCGCGTCAAACGCCACATGGCGCAGGCGCGTTCCATCGGGGGCATAGGCCGCCACCCGCGCGGCGCCCCATTCGGCCAGCCACATCAGCCCCTCGGCGTCGATCACCGCGCCAGCGGGGTTCAGCCCCTCGGCCCGCAGGTCAAGATAGACCTCGGGCTGCCCGACCGGCCAACCCTGGGCATCCAGCGCCACCCGCATCACCTGGCCGGTGACCGTGTCGGCGAAATGTCCGCTGCGGCCATCGGGGGCAAAGCAGATTGCGTTGGGAATGGTGATGCCCGGGTAAAGCTGCCGCAATTCGCCCCGGTAATAGCGATAGATCGCGCCCGCCCCCGGCTCGGCCTTCTTGCCCATCGTGCCGATCCAGAAACCGCCCATCGGATCGGCCCGGCCATCGTTCGACCGTGTCAGCCGGTTATCGGATTCAAGGTCAACCAGAGATTCGGTTTCCTCGGATTCCACGTCGAACAGGAACAGATCCCGCTCGCCCGCGACCAGCAGCATGTCGCGGTCCACCCAGCCCGCGGCCGAAACCATTTCTGGAAACCGCCACTGCCGCTGTTCGCCCTTTTCCAGTGACAGCATCCGCTGCCCGGTGATGTCGAACCAGAACAGCTGCCCGCGCTGGGGGTGCCACAGCGGGCCTGCGCCCAGCGCGCAGGGACGGTTGTCGTAGATCATGCAAGTGCCTCATCATAGGCGGCCACCAGCGCGCGGGCGCGGGCCAGGATTTCGGTGGCCGGCAGGCCGGGGGCGTAAAGCGCGGCTCCGATGCCAAGGCCATCGGCCCCGGCGTCCAGCCACGCCTTGATGTTCGCAGGCCCTACGCCGCCCACCGCATGAAGCCGCGTGCCATGGGGCAGGACGGCGCGCATGGCCCGCAAGCCTTCGGGCCCGATCAGGGGGCCGGGAAACAGAGTCAGCCCCGTTGCCCCGGCCTTCAGCGCGGCAAAGGCCTCGGTCGGGGTCAGGATGCCCGGCCAGCTTTGCAGCCCCAGCGCACGGGTCTGCGCGATCACCTCGGGGTCCATGTTGGGCGAAACCACGATTCGTCCGCCCGCATCGGCCACTTCGCGCACCTCTTTCACCGACAGAACCGTGCCTGCGCCGATCACCGCATGGCTGCCAAAGGCATGGGCTATGGCCGAGATCGAATGCATCGGATGGGGCGAGTTCAGCGGCACTTCGAGGGTGGTGATGCCGGCGGCAATCAGCGCCTCGGCCGCGGGCAGGGCTTCGTCGGGGGTAAGGCCCCGCAGGATGGCAATCAGGGGTCGGGTCATCTGGCAGCCTTCGAAAGGGCACCGGCGGCACGCGCAAGGCCCGCAAGCGTGCAGCCGGTGGCAGAAAGGCTGCGGGCGTTGACAGCCTGCGCGGCAAGCGCCCGGCTGTAAAGAGCCGTCAGCCGGTCAGGCCCAACGAGCAGCACCGGCAGGCCCAGCCACCAGGCCCGGGCGGCTGCCAGTTCGGCCCCGATAAACAGGCCCGACAGCCGCGCCCGGGCGGCAGGGCCGGGCAGCCCGGCGATCAGCCCCTCGGCCCGGATGCGAAAAAGCTGCGCCATCAGCCGGTCGGGCCGGGCCATCCCTTCGGCCACGCCCGCGTCAAAGGCGCTGTCGTCCCAGCCCTCGGCCAGACCATGGCGCAGGACCGACTGTTCGGACAGAAGGGCGAACATCTCGCCGGTCAGGAAGGTCTGAAAGCTGACCACCTCGCCGGCGCTGATCTGGCACCATCTGGAATGGGTTCCGGGCAGGCAGATTGCCCCGTCAAAGCCGGGATGCAGGGCCAGGGCACCGGCGATCCGGGTTTCCTCGCCCTGCATCACATCGGCGGGTCTGAGCTGTTTCAGCCCGGGCACGATCTGCACGGAAATCCGCGCGTCGCGGACCGGAACCGTCACCAGCGCGTCGGGGTCCAAAGGTGCGCAGGGGGTCGTGCGGCAAGCCACCTCGTGCCAGCCTTCGGGGCTGCCCACCATGCCGCAGGCCAGAACCGGCGTGACGCCCGGGCCAAGCCAGGGCGCGATCAGACGCAGCAGCGCCGGTTCAAAGCCGTCAGGCGCAAGGCGGCCCGCACCGTCGTCAGACTGCGCCTCGGCCAGAATGCCTTCTGGCCCCATCGCAACGGCGCGCAGGCGGCTTGTGCCCCAGTCAACGGCGATCCAGTCGGCCTTCATCGCGTTACCTTCCCCCCAACATCACTTCCCCGGCAGAACCTTGATGCCGGCGCCGGTCAGGTGCGGATGCCGCGCTTAGGTGTTGCGGATGACCTTGGCGAATGGGTCGAAGAGCGGTTCGTTGGCGCACAGGATCGCCCCCTTGCCCAGGATGTCATCGCCTTCACGCACCGGGCCGACCATGCCGCCCGCCTCTTTGACCAGAAGCAGCCCGGCCGCGATGTCCCAAGGCTGCAGCTCGCGCTCCCAGTAGCCGTCGTAACGGCCGGCGGCGACATAGGCCAGATCCAGCGAGGCCGCGCCCCAGCGGCGCACCCCCGCGCAGGCGGGCATCAGGCGCGCCAGATCGGCCAGCATGGCGGGCAGGGTCTTTTTCGCACCAAAAGGCACGCCCGTGGCAAAGACCGCCTCGGTCATCGACCGGCGGCCCGAAACGCGCAGGCGGCGATTGTCGTTCAGCCAGGCGCCCGAACCTTTTTCGGCCCAGAACATCTCGTCCTTGGCGGCGTCATAGACCACGGCCGAGACGATCTCGCCCTTGTGTTCCAGAGCAATCGAAATCGCCCAATGCGGCATGCCGTGCAGGAAGTTCGTGGTGCCATCCAAAGGATCGACAATCCAGCGGCGGGTCGGGTCGACCCCTTCTTCGCCACCGGTTTCCTCGCCCAACCAGCCATAGGTCGGGCGGCCGCCCATCAGTTCTTCCTTGATCAGGCGTTCCGCCTCACGGTCGGCTTTCGACACAAAGTCGCCCGGACCCTTGGTGGAGACCTGAAGGTTTTCGACTTCGCGGAAGTCCTTGACCAGCGATTTGCCAGCCCGCCGCGCGGCCTTGATCATCAGGTTGAGGTTGGCACTGCCCTGCATGGCACATCTCCGGTCCGGTTCAAGGGTCGGGCGATACACTGAAAGCCAGAAAAGGAAAAGGGGGCAGGCGGGCTTTGTGGTCAGCCCCGTTGGAACTTCACCGGTTCAGACCGCCCGAGACGCACGAAATGCGCCATATGCGGGCGGGCGGCGTCGTCTTCGCGCAGGCAAGCGTAAAGCCGGCGGGTGACATTGCCGGGGGCGAGGGGCCGCGTGACGTAATCGGGATTGCCTTTCAGGTCGCGGATCACCCAGTCGGGCAGCACGCCAACGCCCCGGTTGGACCCGATCAGCATCAGGATCACCGCGGTCAATTCGACATGGCGATGCGCGGCGGGCTCCACCCGGGCGGGGGTCAGAAGATCGGTGAAAACATCCAGTTTGTCGCGCCCCACCGGATAGGTGATAAGCGTCTGGTCGCGCAGATCCTCTGCCTCGATCATCGCCTTTGCGGCCAAGGGATTCTGTGCCGAGGCGACAAAGGTTGGCGCATAGTCAAAGAGCGGTTGCGCCACTACGCCGGGCAAGGGTTCGGGGTTGGAGGAGATCACCAGATCGACCTCTTCGCGTGCAAGGGCGGGGAAAGGTTCAAAGGCCAGGCCAGCGCGGATGTCGACATCCACCTCGGGCCAGGCATGGCGAAAGAGTTCCAGCACCGGAAACAGCCAGTCAAAACAGGCGTGGCATTGAATGGCGATGTGCAAGCGGCCCGTCTTGCCCGACCGCAGCGCGCGGAATTCTTCTTCCAATGCCGTCACTTCGGGCAAGATGCGCTCTGCGGCGCGCAACATCCGCTGACCCGCCGCCGAAAGCCGCATGGGTTTTGAACGGCGGACAAAAAGCTCCATCCCCGCCTGATCTTCCAGCCCGGCGATCTGATGGCTGAGCGCCGATTGCGTCATGTTCAGCATCTCGGCCGCCCGCGCGAGGCCCCCTGCCTGATGGATGGCGCGCAAGGACCGCAGGTGGCGCA
>JALQYS010000044.1 GCA_023254015.1 Paracoccaceae bacterium | reverse complement strand
GGATCGGCGACATGCCGCCAAGGCTGCCCCCGCCCATGGTCGAGCCGTGATAGCCGTTCTTCCGCGCGATAATCACGCGCTTTTCCGGCATCCCCTTGACCTGCCAGTAGCGGCGGACAAGGCGGATGTTGGTGTCATTGGCCTCGGACCCCGAGCCGGCAAAGAACGTGTGGTTCATGCCCTCGGGTGCGATCTTGGCCAGTTCGGCGGCCAGCGCGATGGCGGGCACATGGGTGGTCTGGAAGAAGGTATTGTAATAGCACAGCTCATCCATCTGCCGCTTGGCGACGTTGCCCAGTTCAGGGCGGCCATAGCCGATGTTGACACACCACAGGCCGGCCATGCCGTCGATGATCTGGTGACCTTCGCTGTCGGTCAGCCAGACGCCCTTGCCGCGCGTGATGATCCGCGCGCCCTTGGCCGCGAGACCGTTCGAATCCGTGAAGGGGTGCATGTGGTGCGCCGCGTCCAGCTTTTGCAGCTCGGCCGTCGACATGTGGTTGGTGATCATGTTCATGGGCTGTCCCTTCGGTCCAACAGGCCCCGAATCTGGGGCCTTTGGAGGCAGAATATGATCAAAGGCCGAATGGCTCAAGGAATTTGATCAAATTCTGCCCCCTCCCCCATCAGGCCCAGATGTCGCCGATGGTGTAACCGTTCGGCAGCGGGTCTTCGTGATCCAGCACCAGCGTGTTGATGCCGAAGATCCAGCTGGTCCCGCTGATCGTGGGCACCACGGCCCGGCGGTCGCCGATGCGGGCCTCTTCCACCAGACGGCCGGTAAAGACGGTGCCCAGAATGCCCTGATGGCGGAAGTCCCGCTCCAGCGGCAGTTCGCCCTTGGCATTCAGCACCGCCATCTTGGCGCAAGTGCCGGTGCCGCAGGGGCAGCGGTCAATGGCGCCGGTCCAAGTGCTGGGATCATCCCAGGACAAGGGGCCGGTCGCCATGGTCACCGCATTCTTCCAATCGGCCTTGGGATCCTCTGTCGGCCCCGACAGTTGCGAGATGGTGATGCCGACGCCCGGATAATCGGGGTGGGCGACCGGAAGCTGTTCATGCGCCGCCTGACGGATCATCGCCGAGATGCGGGCAATCTCGCGGCCATGTTCGGGCTTCAGCTCCAGCCCCTTGAACTGGCGCACATCGGCGATGACATAGAACATGCCGCCCCAACCGACATCGACCCGCACCTTGCCCAGATGCGGCACGTCGATTTCGGCGTCCAGATGCGCGGCAAAGGCCGGGACGTTGCGGAAGGTCACCGACTTGACCTTGCCGCCCGCGCAGTCCGCCTTGACCCGGATCAGCCCGGCAGGCGCCTCGAGCACCAGTTCCGTCACAGGCTCTTTCATCGGCAGGATGCCCATTTCCAGCAGCACCGTGACGACCGAAATCGTGTTGCCGCCCGACATCACGGGGTATTCAACCTGCTCCATGATGATATAGCCGGCATCCGCCTCGGGGTGCGAGGGGGGCACCAGAAGGTTGCAGCAATGCGCCGGATAGCCGCGCGGCTCGCGCAGGACCAGTTGGCGCAACTGGTCATCGTTGGCCTCAAGCCAGCGCATCTTTTCCATCACCGAGCCGCCCGGGATATGCCCGACGCCGCCGGTGATCACCCGCATCGGAATGCCCGAATGCGTATCGATGGCTTGAATGGTGCGCTTGAACCCCATGGCATCCTCCTGTTGTGACCAAGGGCATATCATGCGGTGGTCCGCCTTCGCGCAAACGAGAATTTCCCTGCGCAAGGCATTAGTCAGGCTAATGCCCCAAGCCCTGCCCCCGCAAATCGCGCAGCAGATGGTCGACAAAGCGCGCCACCGCAGGACGGCCCAGCGCCGCCGGTGTGACACGCATGAAATTCGCCCGCCCCGAGGTGATGCAGGCCGGGTGGGCATAGACCAGCTCGCCCCGCGCGACATGGCCGCGCACCAGATTGTGGATGCCCAGCATCACCCCCTCGCCCGCCAACGCCGCCTCGGTCAGAAGTGTCACCTTGTTGGTGGAAAAGCCGAAAGGCGCGCCCCGCCCCTCGACGCCCTGGGTGGCAAACCATTCGTCCCAACCCAGGGGATGCCACTGGATCGCCCCCGAGCTCCAATGCCGTTCGTGCAGGTGCAACAGGGTGGTGCGGGCCAAGGCGGCGGCATCGTCAAACGGGCCATGGGCCGCCAGATAGGCCGGGGAACACACCGGCTGGGCGACCTCGGGGTACATGAGATGCAGGGCATCGCCCAGTTCGAACCGTTCGTTGCCGCACAAAAGTGCGATATCCACCCCGGAATTGCGGCTGAGCGCAGGGTCGTCATCCGAGGCCAGCACCACGAAACCCACCTCGGGGTGATCGGCGCGAAAGCGGTCGATCAGGGGCTTCAGCCAATAGGCGGCCAAGGCATCGGTGGCGGTGATCGTCACCCGCTGGGGCGCGCTGCCGGGTAAGATCTGCCCGACGCCCGCGCTGATCGCATCCAGCCCCGCCGCGACCGAGGCCAGAAGCGCGCTGCCCGCCGCCGTCAGCTCCAGCGCATTGTGCTTGCGCAGGAACAGCGGCACCGAAAGCGCCTGTTCCAACAGACGGATCTGCTGACTGACGGCACCTTGCGTCACGTTCAGCTCGCGCGCGGCCTGGGTGAAACTCAGATGCCGGGCGGCAACCTCGAACGTGGCCAAGGCCCCGAGCGAGGGCAGATGACGGCGGTGGACAGGTCTCATGGGTGGTCCCTTACGGCGGCGGTCCTTTGCGGCGGCGGCCCCAGTCTGCCCGAAATGCGCGCCCCGTCAAAGACCTGCGCAAACCGGCGGCCCGAGGGCGATTTCCGCACGGAAATCGGTTGCGGAATTCGTGCGAATTCCGCCTCCTTCAGACCTCGCCGCGCGCAAGCGCCGCGCGCACCTCTTCGACGCCCTGCGCGATGTCGTCGTGCAGCGCCCGCGCCAGCCTTTGGCCATCGCCCGCGCGCATGGCCGCCAGCGCCTCGACATGCTGGTCGGGCAGGCCCGTGGCCCCGGCCAGCGTCGCCACCACCCGCAGCGACGGGCCAAAGCGCAGCCACATCGACCGCGCCATGTCCAGAAGAACCCCGGCCCCGGCCGCCTCATAAAGGGTGAAGTGGAAGGCGTGGTTGGCCGTCAGATAGGCCGTCACATCGCCGGTGCGGATCGCGTCATTCACCCGCGCATCCAGCGCCTCAAGCCGGGCGATCAGCGACGGCGTCAGGTTGCACGCGGCCAGTTCGGCTAGACGCGGCTCGATCGTCAGGCGGGCAAAGGCCAGCTGGTCCAGCACCCCAGGCTCCAGCCGCGGCACCGTGACCCGGCGGTTGCCCTGCGGCTCCAGCGCGCCCTCGGCGGTCAGGCGGCGGATGGCCTCGCGCACCGGGGTCATGCCGGCGCCCAGATCGGCAATCAGGCCCTGAATGGTCACCGGTTGCCCGGGGGCCAGGGCGCCAAACAGCACCATGTCGCGCAGGCGGACATAGGTCAGCTCGTGGCTGGGCACCTTTCGGCTGTCGTCGGGGCGGCTGTCGTCGGGATGGGTATCTTCGGGCATTGCGGCAACTCTTCGCGGCGGTCCGACCAGTTATGCCCGCCCCCGCGGGTGTTGCAAGGGCAGAGCGCCCGGCCTAGCCGCGCAACCGCGGCCTTTCGCGCGAAAGCCACAGCGCCGACAGAAGCGTGGGGGCATTGCCGATCTCGCCACTGGCACAAAGCGCCATCAGCCGGTCAAAGGGCACAAGGTGAGTGCGGATGTCCTCGGCCTCGCCCGCGACGCCGAAGGTGCCCTCGATCCCGTCGGGCAGATCGGCAAGGGCCAGATAGGAATAAAGAAATTCGGCATAGGCACCGGGGCTGGGATAATAGGCGGCAATCGGCAAGAGCCGGTCCGTTGCCAGCCCGGCCTCTTCGGCGGCCTCGCGCCGGGCGGCGGCCTCGGCGGTTTCACCCGCGTCGATGCGGCCGGCGATGACCTCCAGCTGCCAGGGATTCGAATCGCCGCGGACATGGGGGCCAAAGCGGAACTGCTCGATCAGCAGCACCCGGTCGCTGACCGGATCATAGGGCAGCACCGTGACGGCATCGCCCGAAACAAAGGCCGCGCGCTGCAGCGTGGGGCTAAACGTGCCGTCATGCCGGCGATGGCGCAGCGCCTGTTCCTCGACGGCAAAGAAGGCGGCGTAGGGCTCTTGCCGCGCGAGAACCTGCACATCCTGCGGGCCCGCCGCGCGGCGCAGCGTCGACGGCACGTCATGCCGGGCACGGGCGCGGTGATCGGGATCGTCGGATTTCATGCCTGGCCCCTCGGCGACGGTCAGGCGGGTTTGGTGGCGCTGATGCGCTGATAGGCCAGCACGGCCTGCCGGTTCCGCTCGGGCAGGCGGAACACCAAAGGCCCCAAGAGCGCCGAAATGCCATTGCGCGCCATATAGGGCGGCATCACCTTGACGGCCATGCGTTTTTTCCAGTCGCCCAGCGCCTGCAGGCCCACCGCCTGCAACCGCCGAAGCCCGGGCTGCACCGCCTTTGACAGATCCCGGGTCGGGTCGGGCCGCAGCCCTGCCCGGGCCAGAGCCGCCTCCCAGGCGCCCGCCCGGATGAAGCCGCGCGTCACCACCATCGAGGTTTCGTAAAGCCGCGTCGCGCGCGCCAGATCGGGCGGCAGGCTGTCGGGATCTTCAAGCGCGTGAACGTCGAACATCACGAACCGCCCGCCGGGGCGCAGCGCCGCCGCGATCGACTGGGCCACCTTGTCAAGGTCCTGGGCATAACACAGGGTCTCGACCCCGAAGATCATATCCATGTCGCGGAACCGGTCGGGCAGCGGCTCAAAGCTGGCCTGTTCATAGCGCAGGTTGCTGACGCCTGCCTCGGCGGCCAGACTGCGGGCCTTGACCAGATGATCCTCAAGCAGATCCGTGCCGATACATTCGGCCTCGGGCAGGCGACGGGCCACGATCAGGCTGTTGAAGCCCTTGCCACAGCCCAGCTCCAGCACCCGGGTGCCGCCCATTTCGGTCAATTCCCGCACGATGCTGCGCGGCTGACGACGATAGCCCTCGGGCGAGAATTCGCCGTCGGGGTTCAGCGCCAGATGCATGCAGCCCGCCTTGGAATGGGCGCGTTCATAGGCCGGACCGGATTGGGCGTAGTATTCCTTGACAAGATCGCGCCCCTTGTCGGCCAGCACCTTGTCGATGCCATAGGTCTTGTCCACCAGCGCCAGAATGCCGCCCAGATCGTTGCTCAAACCGGAATTTGCCATGATATACCCCGCGCCAATACCCTGTGCCTACAGGGTGGCGACCGTAACGGCCGGGCCGCCCCGGCACAAGCCCCGCGCTCAGCTCCAGCGCCGTCCGACCGCCTCGGCCAGCATGCCGCCTACGACGCCCCCCGCCACCAGCACCGCAGGTGTCGCCGGATGCCGCAACAAGGCCCCGTATTCCAGCATCATCTCGAACACGCCCAGAACCGCGTCCATCGGCCCGTCATACATCATGCGCGTCGACTTGCGGACCATGAAGTAGATCGAAAACACCAGCAGACACCAGAACAGGATCGCCACCGAGGTCACGAGGCCCCGGTTGATCGCCTCGACCATGCCGCGCTGTGTCGACCGGCCCATGACGAACCAGCCGCACAACAGACCGATCCCCGCCGAAATCTCGCGGAAAAGCTTGATCTGCGTGCCCTCGGGCAGCACCGGAATGAACAAATGCGCGGCCAAAGCCGCGACAAGCGCAAAGAATACAGCGGAGATCAGTTTCGTCGCAGTCGGCATCAGGCCCCCGGGATCATGGTCAAGGACGCCGGACCGTCACCTGCGTCACGTCGCAGTTTCCACCGGCAAAAGCCCCGGCACAAGAGGTCAGATACAGGTTCCACATCCGGCGGAAGCGGTCGTCAAAGCCCAGGCCCTGCACCTCGGCCCAGCGTTCGTTGAACGTGTCATGCCAGCGCCGCAGCGTCTGGCTGTAGCTTTGCCCGAATTCGATCGAGCCCTGAAACTTCAGCCCCGCCCGCGCGATTTCCGCCTTCAGCGCCGCCGGAGAGGGCAACATCCCGCCCGGGAAGATGTATTTCTGAATGAAATCAACGCCCTTGCGATAAAGATCAAAGCGGTCATCGGCAATGGTGATGATCTGCAAGGTGGCCTGCCGCCCGGGCTTCAGACGCTCGCGCAGGGTGTTGAAATAGACCGGCCAGTATTTCTCGCCCACCGCCTCGAACATCTCGATCGAGGCGATGCCGTCATAAACCCCGGTCTCATCGCGGTAATCCTGCAGCTTGATTTCCACCCGGTCCGACAGCCCCGCCCGCGCCATCCGCGCGACCGCATAGTCATATTGCGCCTGACTGATGGTCAGCCCCGTGACCTTCAGCCCGCGCTTGCCAGCGGCATATTCGGCAAAGCCGCCCCAACCGCAGCCGATTTCCAGCACATGGTCGCCCGCCGTCGCGCCCATCTGGTCAACCATGCTGGCGTATTTCTGTTCCTGCGCCTTTTCCAGACTTTCCTGGCCACTGCGAAACAGCGCGCTGGAATAGGTCATGCTGTCATCCAGCCACAGCCGGTAAAAGCTGTTGCCCAGATCGTAATGCGCCGCGATGTTCTTTTTCGCCTGACGTTTCGAATTGGAATGCAGCCAGAACCGCAGCTTTTCAAAGGCCCGCACCAACCCCATGCCGGGAAAGCTGTCATAGACATCATTGTTGCCGGTCTGGATCAGGTCCATCACCGCCTGCAGATCGGGGCTTGACCATCCGCCGTCAAGATAGGCCTCGGCAAAGCCCAGATCGCCCTCGCGGATGAGACGGGCAAAGATATCGCTGTCCTGCACGACGATTTCGGCTACCGGCCCCGCCTCGGCCCCTTCGACACGAAAACGCCGACCATCGGGCATCACGAAATCGAGCCGCCCCCTGCGCAGCTTGCGGGCGACCTCGAACACGGCAGAAAAATAGCGCGGCAGGCCGTTTTGGTCCTTCACGGTCGTCAGGACATCCATAGGATCACCCCCCAAGGGTTCTTTTTTTGTCATTCTGTTCAGATCAGGCGCCCGCACTCAAGCCTTTTCCCTGCTGCAGGGCAGCAAGGGCACGCGCGCGCCCCTCGGCCAGATCGACCAGGGGCAGCGGATAGCGCCGCGAGGGGTCCAGCCCCCAGGCGCGCGGGACGGCTTCGAAATAGGCCAGAGCCTCGGGCGCCGGCGTACGCGACAGTTCCGCCACCCAGCGGCGACGATAGCGCTGGTCGGCGTCGAACTTCTCGGCTTGGCCCGCCGGGTTGAAGATGCGGAAATAGGGCGCGGCATCGGGGCCGCAGCCGGCCACCCATTGCCAGCCCATGGCATTGGCCGCCGGATCCCAGTCGGTCAGGCAATCGGCAAACCACTGAAGCCCCACGCGCCAATCGGTCAGAAGATGCTTGGTCAGATAGCTGGCCACGATCATCCGCGCGCGGTTGTGCATCCGGCCTGTGACATACATCTCGCGCATCGCAGCATCGACAAAGGGCTCGCCCGTCATGCCGCGACGCCAGACCTCGGCATCGGCATTGTCGCCGCGCCAGGGAAAGCCGTTCCAGTCGGACTTCCAGTTGGCGCGGTCCATGTCGGGGTAGTGGTACAGCAGATGCCAGGCAAATTCGCGCCAGACCACCTCCTTCAGGAAATGCTCGGCACCGGCCACGCCCTCCGACATCGCCCGCCACCCCCGGTGCCAGATCACCCGCGGCCCGATCTCGCCCCAGGCCAGATTCTCCGACAGGCCCGACGTGGCCCCGGCAATCCCCGGAAAATCCCGCTCGGCGCTATAGGCCGCCAAGGCACGGTCGGCGAAATCCGCAAGCCGGGCCAGCGCCGCCTCTTCGCCCACATGCTGATGGGCCGCCACCACCGCCGCCCCACGCCGCATGCCTGCCGACAGCCGCCAATCCTCCAGCCGGTCCGAGACAGGCCAGACCGCAGGAACCGGCAACCGCTCCGGCGCCGGACTGGCCGCCGCCACGGCCCGGCCCCGCACCGCGCGCCAGAAAGGCGAATACACCCGATACGGCCCACCCTGCCCGGTTTCCACCTCCCAAGGTTCGAACAGTAAGGCCCCGGGATGGCTTTCCACCGTCAGCCCTCGCGCCTTCAGCACCGCTTTCACTTTCTGATCGCGATCGCGCGAAGCCGCATCGTAAAGGCGGCTCCACATCACCCCCGCAGCCCCCGTCTCGGCGCAGAGCGCCTCCAGCACAGCCAGCGCCGGCCCGCGCCGCAGGATCAGCCGGCTGCCCATCGCGGCAAGTCGCTCGGCAAAACGTGCCAGCCCAAGCCCCAACCGGAACTTCGGCGCCGCCCCCAGGGCCTCGGTCTCGGGGTCCAGAATGAACAAGGGCAGCAAGGGCCGCCCCGTCTGCAGCGCCGCCGAAAGCATCGGCAAATCGCCCAACCTCAGGTCGCGGCGAAACCACAGGATCAACGGCGCTTCAGACATATCGTCTCCTTTTCAACGATATACGCGCGGTCCGGGCCTCTGGTTCATCCTCTGTGGAAAAATATCCCGGGGGGCGCGCAGCGGGGGGCAGCGCCCCCCACCGGAGCCGGTTGGCCGCAGGCCAGAGGCGACGACCAACCCTGCGCGGCACGCGCGCCTTTGCCTTACAGCACGCGGTCAAGGGCCGCGATCAGGCGGGCCACATCCTCGGCGCTGGTGTAATGGGTGGCCGACATCCGCAGCACCCCCTTGGCCCGGTCGATTCCCAAGGCCGCCAGCGGCCGCACGGCATAGAAATCACCCGCCCAGCAGGCAATGCCGTTGCGGCCCAGCTCTTCGGACACCGGCTCGGCCGCGCGGTCCAGCTCCACCGCCACTGTCGGCGCCCGACGGGCTGCGTCGCGCGGGCCGATCAACCGCACATCGTTGCGCGCGGCCAAATAGTCCAGCAAGGGCGCGATCACCGCCACTTCCTGCGCGCGCATCAGATCATGCACCGCCCGGTTGCGCGCTGCCGCATCGCCCGAAACCCCATGCGCCGCCGCCAGCGCATCGACGTAATCGGCCATCCCCGCACAGGCCGCAACCTGCGCGTGGTCCGGGCCTGCCGGCGTGTGCCGCTTGTAAAGCGTGCCGTGGTTGAAGAAATGCGCCTGCCCCGGCAGTTCCATGCCAAAAGCCTCACGCAACACCATGATCCCCTGATGCGGGCCATAGGTCTTGTAAGCCGAGAACAGATAGACGTCGCAGCCCAGCGCCGGAATATCGGGAAAGCCATGCGGGGCATAGCTGACGCCGTCCACCACCGTCCGCGCCCCCGCCGCGCGCGCGATGTCGCAGATCGCCGCCACATCGTTGATCTCGGCAATCACGTTCGAGCAATGCGGGAAGGCAACCAGCTTCACCTTGCCATCGGCCAGCAGCTTTTGCAGTTCGGCCGGATCAAGGCTGCCGGTGGACGGGTCCAGCGCCCATTCGCGCACCTCGATCCCTTCGTCGGCCAGACGGCGCCAGACGCCCGAATTCGCCTCGTGGTCCTGATTGGTCACCACGATCGCCGCATTCGCCCCGCGCAGCCATTGCCGCACCGCCTGAGCCAGCACATAGGTGTTCGCGCTGGTCGAGGGGCCAAAGCTGACCTCCTCGCGCGCCACCCCCATCATCGCGGCCAGCCGCGTGCGTGCCTCGTCCATCTCGGCCCCCCCTGCCTGCGCCCCCGGATAGGGCCCATAGGGCTGCACCTTGCGGTCAAGGTAAAAGCGGTGCAGCCGGTCAACGACCTGCTGGCAGGGATAGCTGCCACCGGCATTTTCGAAAAACGCGTGGCTTGACAGCACGGGCGAGGAAAAGGCCGGGAACTGCCGACGCACGAAGTCAAGATCAAGGGAAGCGGACATGAGACGGGTCCTGTCTGTTGAAGTTGCCGAAAAAGCGGACCTGCGCCCCAAAGCGGGTGGGCCTGTCCGTGGCAGGTCTTCCCGCCAAGCCGATCCGGGGGCGGGCCCCGAAACCGGCAGGCCCGGAGGGTGGCAGCCCATGCCCCCGCCCTGCGAACCGCCTGCAGGGTAAACGCCGGATCTTCCGAGGTAAAGCCCCGCCCTGCGTCACCCGTCGCCCGCGCCCGATGCAACCCGCCGCTTTCGTCGGCGCCCCGGCCCCCTTTATCCTGAGCAGCCGGTGCGCAACAAAAAAGCAGGCCCGAAGGCCTGCCCCTTGCCGCCCGGTCGTCAGGCCTCAGCCCGCCGCCGCCGGTTCCTTTTTCTTGGCTTCGGTGTGCACGATCAAAGGCTTGGCGCCGTTGTTGACCGCCTCTTCGTTCACCACCACCTCTTCGACACCTTCCAGCCCCGGCAGTTCGAACATGGTATCCAGAAGGATATCCTCCATGATCGACCGCAAGCCCCGCGCGCCGGTCTTGCGCTTGATGGCACGCTTGGCGATGGCGGAGAGCGCATCCGGGGTGAACGTCAGCTTGACACCCTCGATCTCGAACAGGCGCTGGTATTGCTTGACCAGGGCGTTCTTCGGCTCGGTCAGGATGATGATCAGCGCCGCCTTGAGATCGCGCGCGCGCTGGCCACCGAACCCAAACTGCTAGCGCTCGATGAGCCCGCAGCCGGCATGAATGCCACTGAAAAAGTACAGCTGCGCGCGCTGATCGACCGCATTCGGCAAGAGCGCTGCACCTTGTTGCTGATCGAGCACGATGTGAAGCTGGTCATGGGCTTGTGCGACCAGGTCACGGTCTTGGATTACGGCAAGGTGATTGCCCAGGGCACACCCGCCCAAGTGCAAAGCGACGCCAAAGTGATCGAGGCCTATCTGGGCACGGGAGGCCACTGACATGTCCTCGCGCATTCCTTTGTTGCGGGTGAGCGAGTTGCGCGTGGCCTATGGCGGCATTCAGGCTGTCAAAGGCGTGAGCTTTGAAGTTCACCCCGGCGAATTGGTGTGCCTCATCGGCTCCAATGGCGCGGGCAAGACCACCAGCATGAAAGCCGTCACCGGC
>JALQYS010000599.1 GCA_023254015.1 Paracoccaceae bacterium | reverse complement strand
CAGAGGTTGCGATGTCGACCAGAATTGAATTAGTTGGAACGCTGCAACCGCATCAAAATGATGATCGCGCTGAGAATGTGCCCGGTGTTATTTCACGCCTTGATAGCAGCGTCATTGTCGGCCTGGCTGATCTTGATTTATATGACGGATTTTTAGTTGCTAAATCTGAGAAGGTTCGCGATGGCAAGTTAATTCGTGATCGCGTTGTTGCCGCCGCTCCGGTTTCCAAAGTCGCTGGGTACTACTGGCAACATATTTCCTACGTAGCCATCTGGTGGCTCATGGCGGCGATTGTTCTTTATCTCCCCTTTTATCGCCGTAGAGAAGGGGTTTAAGCCATAGGCTTACCGCTATGAAATCTGCAGTTAATCGCTTTCGTATCATGGCCATCATTTGTGGCGTTATGTCGCTCTTGCTGTGGTTTATATATATGCCGGGCAAATACATGCTTGATGGCATCGATGATCACAAGTATTTGATCGCAATTCCGATCGTGCACGGCTATCTATATATGGTCTATCTACTTACTGCACTGCAGGTTGGCGTAAAGGGTCGCTGGCACTTGGTCAAGATTCTCTGGGTAATGCTCGCGGGTACTTTGCCTGTGGCATCATTTATTGCGGAGCGCAGAATTGTTAAGCAGTATCCGTAAGGCTATTAAGTCGGCGCTTTATGACCGCAGCATCCTGCGCGCGGTGCAGCGGTTTCAGACCGACAATGCGCTGATGCCCGATGGCGTGGCGGGTGAAAGCACGATTGCCGCGCTGAACCGCAGCCTCGAGGACCGGCTGAAATCGGTCGTGGTGGCGATGGAGCGGCTGCGCTGGATGGGCGATGCGCCGCGCGGGGCACGGCACATCTGGGTCAACCAGCCCGATTTCGTCGCCCGCATCATCGACAAGGGCCGCACGACTTTTCAGACCCGCGCGGTGATCGGCAAGAATGTCGAGGATCAGCGCACGCCCGAATTCTCTGACCAGATGGAATACATGGTGGTCAACCCGTCCTGGGGGGTGCCGCGGTCGATCATCGTCAAGGAATACCTGCCGCTCTTGCAGCGGAACCGCAACGCTGTGGGCCATCTGCAGGTGGTCGATGGCAATGGCCGCGTGGTGCCGCGGGGCGCGGTGAACTTTGCCGCCTATTCGGCCTCAAGCTTTCCTTTCGGGCTGCGCCAGCCGCCCTCGGATGGCAATGCGCTGGGGAAGGTGAAGTTCATGTTTCCCAATCAATACAACATCTATCTGCATGATACGCCTGCGAAAAACCTTTTTTCGCACGAGGTGCGGGCCTATAGCCACGGCTGCATCCGGCTGGGCGACCCCTTTGACTTTGCCTATACACTTCTGGGCGCGCAAAGCGACGATCCCAAGGGCGTGTTCCAGCAGGAGCTGGACAGCGGGCAGGAGAGCAGCGTCTCGCTCGACAGCAAGGTGCCGGTGCATCTGGTCTATTTCACCGCCTGGCCCGGCCAGCGCGGCAAGATCGGCTACCGGGATGACATCTATGGCCGCGATGCCCGGCTGTTTCAGGCCCTGACCGAGGCCGGGGTGGTCTTGCAGCCCGATCACGGCTAAACCCTGCGCGCAACCACGCCGGAGACAGCCATGGCCCACAGCATCGCCGAAATCGCCGCCGCCCTTGGGGCAGAGGCCGTGGGCGACACCGCCATCATCGTGCGCCGCGCGGCCGAGCCTGCGATGGCCGGGCCGGACGATCTGGCCCTGGCGATGGACCCGCGCTATGCCGAGGGCCTGGCCAAGGGGCAGGCACGGGCGGCCGTGCTTTGGCCCGGTGCCGATTGGCAGGGGCTGGGACTGCAAACTGCCATCTTTGCCCCGCGCGGGCGGCTGGCCATGGCCGGGCTGTCGGTCATGCTGGACGAGGGGCCCCGGATCGCCCTCGGCCTGCATCCGATGACGGTGATCGACCCTTCGGCGCAGATCGGCGCGGGCGCGGCCATCGGCCCCTTTGTCACCATCGGGGCGGGCGTGCGGATCGGGGCGCGGGCGCGGATCGCGAGCCATGTCTCGATTGCCGAGGGCGCGGTGATTGGTGACGATGCGCTGATCTTGCAGGGGGCGCGGATCGGGGCGCGGGTGGTCATTGGCCACCGCTTCATCTGCCAACCCGGCGCGGTGATTGGGGCCGACGGGTTCTCCTTTGTCACCCCCGAAAAATCGGGGGTCGAAGAGATCCGCGAGACCCTTGGCCAGCGGGCCGAGATCCGCGAACAGGCCTGGACCCGCATCCACTCGCTGGGGGCGGTCAGTATTGGTGATGACGTCGAGATCGGCGCGAATTGCACCATCGACCGCGGCACGATCCGAGACACGGTGATCGGGCGGGGGACCAAGCTGGATAATCAGGTGCATATCGGCCACAACGTGCAGGTGGGCGAGGATACGCTTTTGTGCGGTCAGGTGGGCATTGCGGGCTCCAGCCGCATCGGCAACCGGGTGGTGCTGGCCGGGCAGGTCGGCGTCAATGACAACATCTTTGTCGGCGATGATGTGATCGCGGGCGGCGGCACCAAGATCTTCACCAATGCGCCCAAGGGCCGGGTTCTGCTGGGCTATCCGGCGGTCAAGATGGAAACCCATGTCGAGCTTCAAAAGGCGCTGCGCCGTCTGCCGCGTCTGGGCGCGCGGGTGGCTGCGCTGGAATCCGTCATCGCCCCGTCATCCGAATCGGCCAAGGCTGACGAGGAGTGACGCATGGAGGCGCAGATGGACGGGACGTTTCACATTCAAACCGGGGTGGCTGACCGGGTGATCGCCATTCTGGCCGAACAGGCGATGCTGGAGCCCTCGCAGATCGCGCGCGAGGCCCGGTTGGATGCGCTGGGTCTGGACAGTCTGGGTCTGGTGGAAACGCTGTTTGCCATCGAGGAAAGCTTTGACGTGTCGGTGCCCTTCAACGCCAATGACCCCTCGCAAAGCCGGTTCGACCTGTCGACGGTGGGCGCGCTGATCGACGGCGTCGAGGCGCTGATCGCCGCGCGATGAGGCGGGTGGTCATCACCGGGGCGGGCACGGTCAACCCCTTGGGGCAGACGGTGGCCGAAACACTTGCCGCGATGCAGGCGGGGCGGGTGGCGATTGGCCCCCTGGACATTCCGCTGCTGGAGCGGCTGTCGGTAAAGATCGGCGCGCAGGTGCGGGGCTGGCAGCCCGAGGCGCATTTCGACAAGGCGCGGCTGGCGTTTCTGGACAGGCATGTTCAATTTGCGCTGGTCGCCGCACGGCAGGCGATGGCCGAGGCTGGGCTGCGGCCTGATCCGGCGCGCAGTGCCGTCATCATGGGTACGGCGGGCGGCGGGTTGGTAACCTCGGACGAGGCCTATCGCGCCGTCTATGCCGAGGGCAAGCCGCGGGTGCACCCCTTTACCGTGCCGCGGCTGATGCCTTCGGCGGCGGCGAGCCATATCTCGATGGAATTCGGCCTGACCGGCCCGACCTTTGCCGTCTCGTCGGCCTGCGCCTCTTCGAACCATGCCATCGGTCTGGCCTTTCAGATGGTGCGGTCGGGGATGGTGGATCAGGCGCTGGCGGGCGGGTCCGAGGCGATGCTGTCCTTTGGCGGCCTGAAAGCCTGGGAGGGCTTGCGCGTCATGTCGCCCGATGGCTGCCGCCCCTTTGCGGCGGGGCGCAACGGCATGGTGCAAGGCGAAGGCGCTGCGGTCTTCGTCCTGGAAACGCTGGAGGCCGCCCTGGCCCGCGGCGCGCGCCCCTTGGCCGAGATTGCGGGCTTCGCCATGACATCGGATGCCGCCGACATCGTGCTGCCAAATCCCGACGGGGCCGCGCGGGCCATGGCGGGGGCCTTGGCCGATGCCAGATGCAGCGCCGATGCGGTGGATCATGTGAACGCCCATGGCACCGGCACGGCGGCCAACGATCGCTCGGAATCCGAAGCCTTGGCGCGGGTGTTCGGGGATCGCGCAAGCGTCATTCCGGTGACGGCCACGAAATCGCTGCATGGCCATCTGATCGGCGCGGCGGGGGCGGTGGAGCTGATCGGGGTTCTCTCGGCGCTGCAAGGGCTGATCCCGCCGACCGCGGGCTTTGACGCGCCCGATCCGGCCTGCCCGGTGGATCTGGTCACGGGGGCCGCGCGCAAGGCCGATGTGCGCCTTGCGCTGTCGAATGCCTTTGCCTTTGGCGGGCTGAACGCGGTTCTTGCGCTGCGCCGGCTGGACCCATGAAAAAACCCGCCTTTTCGGGGCGGGTTTCAAACTTGGGCGGTTGGCCCGGCCTCAGGGGG
>JALQYS010000536.1 GCA_023254015.1 Paracoccaceae bacterium | reverse complement strand
CAGCCTGGGTTTCGGCCCCACGCTGTTCAGCCGGGTGGACCGCCGCGGGACGCGCTGGCAGATCGCGGCCTTGCCCTTTGGCGGCTATGTGAAATTCCTGGGCGACAGCAATGCCGCCTCTGGCAAGGATGGCGCGGCGATGGCGGCGCTGCGCGAGGATGAGCTGCGCCGCACCATGCATGGCGCCCCCCTTTGGGCGCGTGCGGCCACGGTGGCGGCGGGGCCGGTGTTCAACTTCATCCTTGCGGTTGCGGTCTATTGGGGGCTGGTGCTGTGGACCGGCGTGGCGACCGATCGTCCCATCGTCGGCAAGGTGGCCCTGCTGCCGGGCGAGGCGCAGGCGCTGCAGCCGGGGGATGAGATCGTCGCGCTGAACGGCGTGGCGACGCCCGATTGGGAAACCTATCTGGCCACCGCCGCCGAGATGCCCGCCGCCCAGACCGCCCGCTATCGCGTGCTGCGCGACGGGGCCGAGATCGACCTGACCGGCGCTCATCCGATGCCGCCCCTGGTGGCGGGGGTGCAGCTGAAATCCGCAGCCCTTGCCGCCGGGCTGCAAGAGGGCGACGTGATCCTGAAGGCGGGCGGCAAATCCGTTTCGGCCTTTGCCGAGCTGCCCCCCATTGTCGAGGGGCTGGCCGGCGCCCCGGTGCCGCTGACCATCTGGCGGGCAGATGGCACCGCCGCGGGCACGACCTTTGATCTGACCATCACCCCCAACCGCCGCGATCTTCCCAAGGCCGAGGGCGGGTTCGAAACCCGCTGGCTGATCGGGCTGAGCGGCGGATTGCTCGTGGAACCGCAGGTCCGCCAGCCCGGCCTGATCGAGGCCTTGCAGATCGCCGCCGACCAGACCTGGTTTGCCGCCACCACCTCGCTGTCCAGCCTGTGGCATGTGGCGACCGGCATGATTTCCACCTGCAACGTCTCGGGCGCGATCACCATGGCGCAGGTCATGGGCCAATCGGCCACGCAAGGGGTCGAGACCTATATCGGCATGCTGGCCATGCTGTCACTGGGCATCGGGCTTATCAACCTCTTCCCGATCCCGGTGCTGGATGGCGGGCATCTGGTCTTCCACGCCTATGAGGCGGTGTTCCGCCGCCCGCCGCCCGATGCGGCGCTGCGGGTGCTGATGACGCTTGGCCTTGCGCTGGTGCTGACCTTCATGGCCTTTGCGCTGTTCAACGACATGACCTGCCGCTAGGGCCGCCGCGCCAAACTCTCGCCACATTCCCGTGCTAGGCACAATCCGTCGGACATCGGACGGAGGGAATGCACATGGACGCGGTTGTAAAGGGCTACAGGGCCGTTTCGCTTCTGGTCTGGCTGAATGCCGACCGGGTGTTCACCCTTGGCACGGTGATCGTCGGGCTACTTGCCGGGGCCTTTCTGGGCTCGGCCCTGCTGAAACCCTGATGGGGCAGCAAAACAGCGTAATCGCCGCAACACATCCTGTCAAAAGGCCGCCCCAGGCGGCCTTTGGCCTTTTGACAAGCCCTGCGGTTCCAGCTAGTCAGGAACACAACAATTTGTGACACCGGGGGCTGGCAATGGCGAATTCTGCACAAGTGAAACTGGGGCGTCTGCCGGTTTCCGCGCGGCTTCTCCGTCCGGCAGCCATTGCGCTTTTGCTTGGCGGCACAAGCGTTTCCGCGCCGTTCCTTGCCCCCGCCTTCGCGCAATCCTACAGCTTTTCCAATGTGGTGATCGAAGGCAATGAGCGGGTCGATGCCTCGACCATCCTCTCCTATGCGGGAATCGGCAAGGGGCAGGCCATGTCTACCGGGCAGCTGAACGACGCCTATCAGCGCATCGTCGATTCCGGCCTGTTCGAGAGTGTCGATCTGCAACCGCAGGGCGGCACGCTGAAGATCACGGTCAAGGAACTGCCGATGCTCAGCGTGGTTGACCTGCAGGGCAACAAGCGGCTGAAGGACGAACAGCTCAAGGGCCTCATCAAGTCCAAGGCGCGCAACGTGTTCAACCCCGCCACCGCCGAGGCCGATGCCGAGGCCATTGCCGAGGCTTACCGCGTTGAAGGCCGGCTTGCCGCCACCGTGACACCCAAGATCATCCGCCGCTCTGACAACCGGGTCGACCTGGTGTTCGAGATCACCGAAGGCAAGGTGGTCGAGGTCGAGCGTCTGTCCTTCGTCGGCAACCGCGCCTATTCCGACCGCCGTCTGCGGCAGGTGCTGGAGACTAAGCAGGCCGGCCTTCTGCGCCAGATCATCGGCCGCGACACCTTTGTGGCCGAGCGGCTGGAGCTGGACAAGCAGCTGCTGAAAGACTTCTACCTGTCGCGCGGCTACATCGACGTCGAGGTTCTGGATGCAAGCGGCGAGCTGGCGGCCGAGCGCGACGCCACCTTCGTCACCTTCACCGTGCAGGAAGGCCAGCAATACCGCATCGGTAACGTCACCACGGTGTCCACCGTCGAGGGTCTGGATGCCGCAGATTTCATCGCCGCGCAAAAGATCCGCTCGGGCGTGGTCTATTCGCCGCTGCTGGTTGAAAACAACATCGCGCGGATGGAAACGCTGGCTCTGAAAAAGGGGCTGAACTTCATCCGGGTCGAGCCGGTGATGACCCGCAACGAAGAGACCCAGACGCTGGACATCCAGTTCGTGCTGTCCAAGGGGGACCGGGTCTTTGTCGAACGCATCGACATCGAGGGCAACACCACGACGCTGGATCAGGTGATCCGCCGTCAGTTCCGCACCGCCGAAGGCGACCCCTTCAACCCGCGCGAAATCCGGCAGGCGGCTGAACGCATCCGCGCGCTTGGCTATTTCGCCAATGCCGATGTGAACGCCGCACCCGGCACCGAGGGCGATCAGGTGGTCGTCAATGTTGACGTAGAGGAACAGCCGACCGGATCGCTGAACCTCGGCGCGTCGTTCAGCGTCGGCTCGGGCATGGGGCTGACCTTCGGCTTCTCCGAGGACAACTTCCTTGGCCGGGGCCAGCGCGTCGCCATCGACATCACCACCGGGGCGGACACGGTGGATTCGTCGATCAGCTTTGTCGAACCCAGCCTTCTGGGCCGTGATCTGAAGTTCAAGTTCGGCGCCTCATACCGGACCACCGACAACGCCAATTCGTTCTATGGAACCAAGTCGGTTGCCGTGTCGCCGGCGCTGGAATTCCCCATCAGCGAGCTGGGCCGGCTGGAGCTGCGCTATCGGCTGTCTGATGATGCGGTCAAGAATGTCGATCCAGCGTCGTCCGACATCCTCAAGCGCGAAGATGCCGCGGGCTCGCTGATCGGCTCGTCCATCGGCTACAGCTATACCTATGATAACAAGATCGGCGGGTTGAACCCGAACAACCGGCTGTTGTTGAAATTCAGCCAGGATTTCGTCGGGCTTGGCGGCGATGTGAAATTCATTCGGACCGAAGGCATGGCCGTGGCCGAGACCAAGGTTCTGAACGAGGAAGTCACGCTGCGCGCCGTGTTTGAAGGCGGCGCCATTGCCACCACCGGCGGCTATACCAGCCGTGTGACCGACCGGTATTTCGCCAATGGCAATATCCGCGGCTTTGAGCCGAACGGGATCGGCCCGCGCGACCTTTCGACAGGGGGGAACATGGACGCCCTTGGCGGCAACCTCTATGCCGTCGCCCGGTTCGAGGCCGATTTCCCGCTGGGCCTGCCCGAGGAATACGGCATCAAGGGCGGCGCCTTCATCGATGTCGGTTCGGTCTGGGGGCTGGATGACACGGCGGGAAGCGGTGGCTTGGCCGTCGACGATTCGATGAAGCTGCGCTCGGCCGCCGGCGTGTCGCTGTTGTGGGATACGGCGCTTGGGCCCTTGCGCTTCAACTTCTCCAAGGCGCTGCGCAAGGAAAGCTATGACAAGGAACAAAGCTTCGATCTGACGATTTCGACCAAGTTCTGATGCGGGCGGCGCTGGCATTGGCCTGTCTTTGTCTGGGGCTTTCGGCCCCGGCGTGGCAGGCGGCGGCCGAAGAGCTGTCCTCGCCCATTGCCGTGGCCCCGCTGCTGGCCCTGGACAGCGAGCGTCTGTTTTCCGGCTCGGCTTTTGGCAAGACGGTGATCGCCCGCCAAGAGGAAGATTCCCGCGCCCTGATCGAGGAAAACCGCCGGATCGAAACCGCGCTTGAGACCGAAGAGAAAGACCTCACCACCCGCCGCGCGACCATGAGCCGCGATGAGTTCAAGCCGCTGTCAGACGCCTTCAACCAGAAGGTCGAGGGCATCCGCAAGGCACAAGAGGCCAAATCGCGCGAGTTGACCCGCCGCTTCGAAGCGGACCGCCAGCGATTTCTGGAGGCGGCCCGCCCCATTCTGGGCGAGGTGATGCTGGCGCGCGGGGCGGTCGCGGTCATCGACAACCGGGCGGTGATCGTGGGCTTTGACAATATCGACATCACCGACGCGGCGATTGCCCGGCTGGACGCCGCCTTTGCCGAAGGGCGGCTGACGCTCTCGCAGCCCTGATCCAACACCGGCGGCCCGTCTGGCTGCGTCTTGTCTCAGGCCCCGGGCCTTGCTAGTCAGACAGGAAAGGCCAGCGCGGGCAAGCCCCGCCTCAGGAGACAGCATGACCGACGCCCCCCTTTCCGCCGACCTGGCACTGATCCAGCGCATCATCCCGCACCGCTATCCGTTCCTGCTGGTGGACAAGGTGCGCGACATCCACCTGAACAAATCCTGCGTCGGCATCAAGAACATCACCTTCAACGAGCCGCAGTTTCAGGGGCATTTCCCCGGCATGCCGATCTTTCCGGGCGTGATGATCATCGAGGCCATGGCGCAGACCAGTGGCATCCTTGTCGGCCTGTCGATGGATCTGGTGGACAAGAACGCCAATGTGTTCTTCATGGGGGTCGATGCCGTGAAAGTCCGCCGCAAGGTGGTGCCGGGCGATGTGCTGGAGCTGCATGTGACGGCGCTGCGCGGTGGCGGCCGGGTGTGGAAATTTGCCGGCAAGGCCATGGTTGACGGGGAATTGGCCTGCGAGGCCGAGTTCATGGCCATGTTCGACGTGCCGAAGGCCTGACTCCGATGGCCGTCCACGGAACCGCCGTTATCCATCCCTCGGCTTATGTCGAGGACAGCGCCGAAATCGGCCCCGATTGCCATATCGGCCCGTTCTGCATGGTCGGCCCCGAGGTCACGCTTGGCCGTGGTGTCACGCTGAAATCCCATGCCGTGGTCACGGGCTGGACCGAGATCGGCGATGAAACCGTGATCTTCCCCTTTGCCACCGTGGGCGAGATTCCGCAGGACCTGAAATTCAAGGGCGAGCGTACGCGGCTGACCGTCGGCGCGCGCTGCCGCATCCGCGAAGGGGCCACGCTGAACACCGGCACGGCGGGCGGCGGCGGGCTGACCTCGATCGGCGACGACTGCCTTTTGATGACCGGCGCGCATATCGGTCACGATGCCCGCGTCGGCAATCGGGTGATCCTGGCCAATCAGGTGGCCATTGCCGGCCATTGCCAGATCGGCGATGATGTCATCATCGGCGGGCTGTCGGGGATCCACCAATGGGTGCGCATCGGGCGCGGGGCGATCATCGGCGCGGTCACCATGGTGACCAATGACGTCATCCCCTACGGCCTTGTGCAGGCCCCGCGCGGCGAGCTGGACGGGCTGAACCTTGTCGGCCTCAAACGCCGCGGGGTGGACCGCGCCGACATTACCGCCATGCGTGCGGCGTTCATGATGCTGGCGCAGGGGGAGGGATCGTTCCTTGATCGCGCCCGCCGCCTGTCGGAAGAAACCGAAAGTCCCTATGTCCGCGAGATGACCGATTTCATCCTTGGCGCCTCGGACCGCAATTTCCTGACCCCGAAATGAGCCGCCTTGCCCTGATCGCCGGGTCCGGCGGCCTGCCTGTGGCCCTTGTGGCGGCCTTGCCCGAACGCCCGCTGATCTGCGCGCTGGATGGCTATGCGCCAACCGGGGTGATCCCCGACCAGACCTTCCGGGTGGAACGGCTGGCGCTTTTCCTGCGCTGGCTGGAAAATCAGGGCGTGACCGAGGTCTGTTTTGCCGGGGCCGTGCAGCGCCCGCGGCTGGACCCCGCGCTGTTCGATCCGCAGACCGCCACCATGGTGCCGCGCCTTTTGGCCGCCATGGGGCAGGGCGACGATGCCACCC
>JALQYS010000523.1 GCA_023254015.1 Paracoccaceae bacterium | reverse complement strand
TGCGTGCTGTATCCCCACCTGAAAGACGCCTACTGGCTTTCGGTCAACTTTGGCATGGTGGAAGAGGCGGCGCGACTGGGCGTTGCCTTTGACGTGTTCGAGGCCGGCGGTTATCCCAACCTTGGGCGCCAGATCGAACAGCTGCAGTCCTGTGCCGACGATGCCTTCGACGCGGTTCTTCTGGGCGCGGTCTCCTATACCGGGCTGACCCCCCTTGTGCAGGAAATCGCGCGCACAAAGCCGGTGATTGCCGTCGTGAACGATATCGATGATCGCGGGATCACCGCAAAGGCCAGTGTTCCCTGGTATGAAATGGGCGCGGCGGCGGGGCGTTTTCTGGCCGCCCGGCATCCGGCGGGCGGGCCTGTGGCGCGGATCGGCTGGTTTCCCGGCCCCGAGGGCGCGGGCTGGGTCGGATTTGTCGAGGCCGGTTTCCGGGATGCCATCGCGCAAAGCGCGGTCGAGATCGTCGCGACACGATACGGCGATACCGGGCTGGAACAGCAGGTTCTTCTGGTCGAGGATGTTCTGGATGAACAGCCGGACATCGACTATCTGGTCGGCAGCGGCCCGATGGCCGAGGCCGCTGTATCGATCCTGCGGGCACGGGACCTGACCGACCGGGTCAAGGTGGTTTCAACCTACCTCAGCCACTCGGTCTATCGTGGCATCAAGCGGGGCCGAATCCTTGGAGCCCCGACTGATTTTCCGGTGGTGCAGGGCAGACTTTCCATCGAGCTGGCCGTGCGCGCACTGGAGGGACGGTTGACCACCCGTCACGCCGGACCGCCGATTGAAATCGTCAGCCCGGACAGCATTGACAGCCTCGGCTCCGAGGGGTCGCTGGCGCCGGCGAACTTTGTGCCTGTGTTTTCTGCACCTTGAACGGTCAGACCCGTTCGATGGCCAGCGCGATGCCCTGACCGCCACCGATGCACATGGTGACAAGGGCCGTCTTGCCGCCGCTGCGCTCAAGCTCGTGCAGGGCCTTGACAGTGATGATCGCGCCCGTCGCGCCAACCGGATGGCCCAGCGCCACGGCACCGCCATTGGGGTTCACCCGCGCAGGATCCAGCCCCAAAGCCCGGTTCACGGCGATGGCTTGGGCGGCGAAGGCCTCGTTCGATTCGACAACGTCGAAATCGGCGGGTTTCAGGCCCAATTTGGCGCACAGCTTTTCCACGGCAGGAATTGGCCCCAGCCCCATGACACGCGGCGCAACCCCGGCCACAGCGTAGCCCATGATCCGGGCGCGGGGGGTGCGCCCGTCCAGGGCATCACCGCGCGCCAGAACCAGCGCCGCCGCACCGTCATTGATGCCGCTGGCATTTCCGGCCGTTACCGTGCCGTCTTTCTGGAACGCGGGCTTCAGCCCCGCCAAGGCCTCGGCCGTCGTGGCCTTGGGATGTTCGTCCACGGCGAAGCTGACGGTTCCCTTGCGGCTGGCGATCTCGATCGGGGCGATCTGGCTGGCAAAACGGCCCTCGGCAATGGCCCGCGCAGCGCGGTTCTGGCTTTCCAGTGCAAAGGCGTCCTGATCGGCGCGGGTGATCCCGCCCTCGGCCGCGACGTTTTCCGCCGTGATCCCCATGTGGCCGGTGCCGAACGGGCAGGTCAGCGCGCCGGTCATCATGTCGATGGCCTTGGTATCCCCCATTTTCTGACCAAAGCGCGCAGCCTGCAGAACATAGGGCGCGCGGCTCATGCATTCCGCGCCACCCGCCAGCGCAATCTCGGCGTCGCCCAGCATCAGCGCCTGCGCCGCCGAGACGATCGCCTGCGCGCCCGAACCGCACAGGCGGTTGACGTTCATCGCCACCGCGCCTTCGGGGATACCCGCATTCATCGCCGCCACGCGCGACAGATACATGTCACGCGGTTCGGTGTTGATGACATGGCCAAAGACCGAGGCCCCGATCTGCACCGCCTCGACACCCGAACGCGCGATCGCCTCTTTCGCCACATGGCTGGCCAGATCGATCGGCGCAAAACCCGAAAGGCTGCCGCCAAAGCCGCCAATCGCGGTGCGAACGGCAGAGAGGATGAACACGTCGGTCATGGTTTCACCTTGTCAGGATGGGTGGCGGCAATCGCCGGGATCGCCTGCAACTCTGCCACGATCCGCCGGATTTGCGAGAGCGACGTCACGTCCACGCCCCAACGCTGGGCATTATAGACCTGCGGCACAAGGCACAGGTCGGCCATCGTCACCCGGTCGCCATGGCAGAAACGCCCAGTTGCGGGGTGGTTCAGCATCGCCTCAAGCGCGGCCAGGCCTTCGCCAATGAACTTCTGTTGCCAGTCCTGCATGGTGATCGCCCCGCCCGAGGCCGCCTCGGCATGGCGACCGACGCGCAGGTTGCAGACCGGGTGGATCTCCATGGCGATGGCATAGGACAGAGCCCGAACCCGCACCCGGCCCGCCGGATCATCGGGCAGAAAACCGGCGTTGCGGGTGTCATTGAGGTATTCGATGATCGCCAGCGACTGGGTCAGGGTCAGCCCGTCGATCTCTAGCGTCGGCACCAGACCTTGCGGATTGCGCGCAAGGTTCTCGGCCCCGGTCTGCTCGGCTTTCAACAGGTCAACCGGGATCAGCTCGAAAGGCTCCTCCAGAAGGTTCAGTGCCATGCGCACACGGTATGAGGCGGAAGAGCGCCAGTAATCGAAAAGTCGGGTCATTTTTCCTCGAACAAGGTTTGCAAGCCCGCCCGGAACTGAGGCGCGGCCTCGCCAAGATGCCGGATGATTTCGGCCTGAAAAGTATCGGCAATCGGCACGATCCGCGCGATCAGGTCGCGGCCCTTCGGCGTCAATCGCATGTCCAGAAGTCGCCGGTCGCCCGCGTTCTCGCGCTTTTCGATCAGGCCTGAAGCCT
>JALQYS010000510.1 GCA_023254015.1 Paracoccaceae bacterium | reverse complement strand
GCCGAACCATATCGCCTATAACGTCACCAAGGCGGCCGTGGCCAGCTTTACCCAGAATCTTGCGCGCGATTATGCCCCCCACAAGGTGCGCGTGAACGCCGTCTGCCCTGGCGAGATTCACACGGCCATGCTGCAGGCGGGGATGAAGCGTTCGGGTCGCACCAAGGCTGATCTTGATGCGCTGGTGCCCTTTGGCCGGATTGGCGAACCCGAAGAGGTTGCGGCGCTGGTGGCCTTCCTTGCCTCGGATGAGGCCGCGTTCATGTGCGGCTCGCTGGTCGAGATCACCGGCGCGCAGCCGGTGGCCTGATCCATGCATCTGGGATTTATCGGAACTGGCACCATCACCGCCCATATTGTGCGGGGGCTGAAAGCCTCGGCGCTTGCCGATTGGTCGGTCACGCTGTCGCCGCGCAGTGCCGAGGTGGCCGCGGCGCTGGCAGGGTTGCCGGGGGTGACGGTGGCCGCCGACAATCAGGCGGTGATCGAGGCGGCCGAGGTGGTGGTCTTGGCAGTCCGCCCGCAGGTTGCGGCCGAGGTGCTGGGCGGGCTGCAGTTTCATCCCGAACGCCCGGTGATCAGCCTGATTGCCGGCCTGTCGCTGGACGATCTGGCGGGGCTGACGGGCGCGCGCGACATCTGCCGCGCGATTCCCCTGCCTTCGGTGGAAGCGCAGGCCTGCGTCACGCCGGTTTACCCGCCCCAGCCGCAGGCAATGCAGCTTTTTGCCGCCTTGGGCCAGGCCCTGCCGGTTGCCGACCTGTCCGCCTTTGACGCCTATGCCACTGGCAGCGCGGTGATGGCGACATGGTTCGGCTTTGCCGAAACCGTGGCAGACTGGATGGCGGCGAACGGCATTCCCCCGGCTGATGCCGAAACCTACGTGCGGGGGCTGTTTGCCAATCTGGGCGAAACCATCGGCGACCGGGGCCGCAGTCTGGAACAGTTGCGCCACGATCACGCCACGCGCGGCGGGCTGAATGAACAGGTCTGGCGGGTGTTTGCCGACGAAGGCGGCGCCGACGCCCTGCGCACGGGGATGGACGCGGTGATGGCCCGGGTTTCGGGCCGGTAAGGACAAAGCCCGGCCATCAAGGCCGGGCTTTCACATTCTGTCAGGTCCGGATCACAGACCTTCGGGCAACTGCCGCACCGCGCCTTTGTCGGCGCTGGTGGCCAGCATCGCATAGGCCTTGAGCGCGGTGGACACCTTGCGCGGACGGGCCTTTTCCGGCTTCCAGCCCTTGGCGTCCTGCTCGGCCCGGCGGGTCGCCAGGTCGGCATCGGAAACCCGCAGGCTGATCTTGCGGGCGGGAATGTCGATGTCGATCATGTCGCCTTCGCGCACCAGACCAATCGTGCCGCCTGCTGCCGCCTCGGGCGAGGCGTGGCCGATCGACAGGCCCGAGGTGCCGCCCGAGAAGCGGCCGTCGGTCAAAAGGGCGCAGGCCTTGCCCAGGCCCTTCGATTTCAGATAGCTGGTCGGATACAGCATTTCCTGCATCCCCGGCCCGCCCTTCGGCCCTTCATAGCGGATCACCACCACGTCGCCTTCCTTGATCTTGTTCGACAAGATCGCCTCGACGGCGGCGTTCTGGCTTTCGAAAACCCGGGCCGGGCCGCTGAACACGAAGATCGATTCGTCCACGCCCGCGGTTTTCACGATGCAGCCATCGGGGGCGATATTGCCCTTCAGAACCGCCAGACCCCCCTCTTTGGTAAAGGCATGTTCTGCGGAACGGATCACGCCATGTTCCCGGTCAAGATCCAGCTCGGCATAGCGTTTGGACTGGCTGAAGGCGGTGGCGCTGCGCACGTTGCCCGGGGCGGCCTTGAAGAACTCGCGCACCGAATCGTGGTTGGTGCGGCTGATGTCCCAATGATCGAGCGCCGCGCCCATGGTGGGCGAATGCACTGTCACACAATCGCGGTTCAGAAGCCCCGCATTGTCCAGCTGGCCAAGGATCGCCATGATTCCGCCCGCGCGGTGGACGTCCTCCATATGCACGTCTTGCTTGGCCGGGGCCACCTTGCACAGGCATGGCACGCGACGCGACAGTTGGTCGATGTCGTCCTGATCAAAGTCGATCCCGCCTTCATGCGCCGCTGCCAGAATGTGCAGGATGGTGTTGGTCGACCCGCCCATGGCGATGTCCAGCGTCATGGCGTTTTCAAAGGCCGCCTTGTTGGCCACATTGCGCGGCAGGATGCTGGCGTCGTTCTGTTCGTAATAGCGCTTGGCCAGATCGACGATCAGGTGCCCCGCCTCGACGAACAGGCGCTGACGGTCGGAATGGGTGGCGAGGGTCGAGCCGTTGCCTGGCAGCGACAGGCCCAGAGCCTCGGTCAGGCAGTTCATCGAGTTCGCCGTGAACATGCCCGAGCACGACCCGCAGGTCGGGCAAGAGGCCTTTTCAATCGCCTCGACCTCTTCGTCAGTGTATTTGTCATCCGCAGCCGAGACCATGGCATCCACCAGATCCAGCGCCAGTTCCTTGCCCTTGACGATGGCCTTCCCGGCCTCCATCGGCCCGCCCGAGACGAAAACGGCGGGAATGTTCAGCCGCATCGCCGCCATCAGCATGCCGGGGGTGATCTTGTCGCAGTTGGAAATGCAGACCATCGCGTCGGCGCAATGCGCGTTGACCATGTATTCCACGCTGTCGGCGATGATTTCGCGCGACGGCAGCGAATACAGCATCCCGTCATGGCCCATGGCGATGCCATCATCCACGGCGATGGTGTTGAACTCTTTGGCCACACCGCCCGCGGCCTCGACCTCACGCGCGACCATCTGGCCAAGGTCTTTCAGATGGACGTGGCCGGGCACGAACTGGGTAAAGCTGTTGACGATGGCGATGATCGGCTTGCCGAAATCGCCGTCCTTCATGCCGGTGGCGCGCCAGAGGCCGCGCGCGCCCGCCATGTTGCGGCCATGTGTGGTGGTGCGGGAACGATAGGCGGGCATGGGATTCCTCCGGGCTTTTCTCACCGGATGAAGTGGCACCGCCTTGGCAAGGGGTCAAGTCACCACGGCGGCGAAAGCCGGAAAAGCCTGCGTTTGATGGTGCCTTCAGGCGGCAAATTCGTCGCGGGCATAGCCTTGCAGGTACAAAAGCCCGGTCAGATCGCCGTGGTTCACACGCACCTCGCATTGCGCCTGAACGCTGGGCTTGGCGTGCAGCGCCACGCCAGTTCCGGCAAGGCCCAGCATGCCAAGGTCATTCGCGCCATCGCCGACAGCAATCGCCTGTGCCGGTGTGATGCCCAGCCGCGCCGAGATTTCCTCCAGCGCCTGCACCTTGGCGGCCTTGCCCAGGATCGGTTCCGCCACCTGCCCGGTCAGGCGGCCTGCCTCGACCAGCAGCGTGTTCGCGCGGTTTTCATCAAAGCTCAGAACCCCGGCAATCGCCCCGGTAAAGGCCGTGAACCCGCCCGAGACCAGCGCGGCATAGCCGCCATTCGCCCGCATGGTCGCCACCAGCGCCGGCCCCCCCGGCATCAGCGTGATGCGGTCGCGGATCACGCGCGCGATAACGCCTTCGTCCAGACCTTTCAGCAGGCCCACCCGTTCACGAAGCGCGGATTCAAAATCCAGTTCGCCATTCATCGCCCGGGCGGTGATGTCGGCCACATAGGCCCCGACGCCCGCCTCATCAGCCAACTCGTCAATGCATTCCTGCCGGATCATCGTCGAATCCATGTCGGCGATCAGCATCCGCTTTTTCCGCCCCTCGGCCTTTTGCACCACAAGGTCGATGCCCATCGCCTGCAGGCCCTCCCAGACCTCCCAGCGGTTCTCCGGCATGTCGGGAACGGAAAACTCTGCCGCAACGCCCGGGTCCAGCCAGATCGCCTCACCACCCCTCCAGGCATTGCGCAGGGATTCCACGGCCACGCGGTCCAGCTTGGGGGTTTCGGGATTGGTCAGAAGGGTCGCAATGAACATCAGAAGTTTCCGATAGTGGAGATTTGCGTCGTTTTTCGCGGATGATGCGCCGCATTAGCGCGGTTTTCCGGCTTGTGCCACCCCGAAAGGACCGATAGCCAAGTCAGCGGGACACCCTTCCCCAACGAAGGGCTTTTAGCTGAGAGGCTACCATGACTGACCTGACCGCACCGGCACAGCGCCCGGCAAACCCGCGCTTTTCCTCTGGCCCCTGCGCCAAGATCCCCGGTTTTTCCCTTGATATGCTTGGCGACGCGCCCCTTGGCCGTTCGCACCGTGCCGCTGTCGGCAAGGCCAAGCTGAAAGATGCGATCGACCTTACCCGTGAAATTCTGGGCGTTCCCGCCGACTACCGCATCGGCATCGTCCCCGGCTCCGACACCGGCGCTGTCGAAATGGCCATGTGGTCGCTTCTGGGCGCCCGGCCGGTGGAAATGCTGGCTTGGGAAAGCTTTGGCGAAGGCTGGGTGACCGATGTGGTCAAGCAGCTGAAGCTGGACGCCACCGTGCGCAAGGCGCCTTACGGCCAGATCGTCGACTTCGCGCAGGTCGATTTCGACAAGGACGTGGTCTTTACCTGGAACGGCACCACCAGCGGATGCCGCGTGCCGAACGCCGACGCCATTCCGGCGGACCGCGCGGGCCTGACCATCTGCGACGCCACCAGCGCTGCGTTTGCGATGGAGATG
>JALQYS010000447.1 GCA_023254015.1 Paracoccaceae bacterium | reverse complement strand
AGGCAATCCGGCGACAGTGCTGAGGAAACGATGGTGGCCGTGTCCAGGGCGAAAGACGACGCCGCGCCGGGAAGGATGGCGCGCAGCATCGGCCATTCAAGGTGCCAGAATTGCGCAGAAGGCGGCATGTTCAGCGAAACGGCCAGCCGGAACCGTTCGGCCGGGATGGCCTGCCAGCCTTGCAGGATCATCCGGGCCACCAGCGGCAGGTTCAGAAACACATGTGCCAGCACCACCCCATGCAGGCCAAAGATCGACAAGGGCGGCAGACCCAGCCCTGCAAGAGCAGCACTCACCGGACCTGACCGGCCAAAGACCGCCAGCAGCCCCAGAACGGCCACCACGACCGGCAGCAGAAACGGGGCGGCCAGAAGGCGAATCAGCAATTCGCGCCCGGCAAAGCGTCGCCGCGCCAGCCCCCGCGCCAGTGGAATGGCCAGCAGGCAAGAAACCAGCGCCGACAGCGCAGCCTGCAACAGGGTAAAGCGCAACGCGGCCATGTCTGCCGGACCAAGCGCCCAAGTCGTCGCATGGCCTGCCGTCATTGCGGCGCTGCCCAGCGTCAGCGCCGCAATACCCAGACCCAGAAGGGCTGCGATCAGCGGGCCAGCGCGTTGCGCCATTCTTCCACGGCGCTGTCGCGCAGCGCGGCGGCCTCATCGGCCGACAGAAGCAGGGATTTCCCGGGCTGGGTCAGGGTCTCAAAACCCGGGGGCAGGCCCGCGGACGGCAAGTTTGCCGGATACATCCAGTTCGTAGTCGGCAACACGCTTTGCGCCGCGTCCCCCGTCAGATAGGCCAGAAAGGCATCTGCCAGCGCCGGCTGACCGGTGGAGGCCACCTTGGCCGCGACCTCGATCTGCAACAAGTGACCTTCATCAAAAGCCGCCGATGTCTTGCCGTCATCGCTTTCGGCGATCAGGTGATAGGCCGGCGAGGTGGTGTAAGACAGCACCATGTCCGCCTCGCCTTCCAGAAACATGCCGTAAGCCTCGGACCAGCCGGGTGTGACGGTGACAATGTTGTCCTTCAACCCTTCCCAGATTTCCGGCGCGCGATCGCCATAGGCCGCCTTGACCCACAACACCAAACCCAATCCGGGGGTCGAGGAGCGCGGGTCCTGAATGACGATCTTGAGGTCGGAAGCCGCCAGTTCTTCGAAATTGTGTGGGGGGTTGGCCAGTCCCTTGTTGTGGACGAAGGCGAACCAGCCCCAATCATAGGGCAGGAAATCCCGGTCGTCATAGGGCACGGGAAGGCCGGTCACGGCGGGCAGGCCATGGGTGGCGAAAAGCCCGGTCGCCGCTGCCTCTGCTGCAAGGTTGGTGTCCAGCCCCACCACCACATCGGCCTTTGTCGCCGTGCCTTCCAGTTGCAGACGCGCCAGCAGCGCCGCGCCATCGCCTGCGGTGACAAAGCGCAGGTCGCAGCCGCAGCTTTCTTCGAACCCCTTTTCAATCGCAGGTCCGGGGCCCCACTCAGAGGCAAAGCTGTCATAGGTGTAGATGGTCAGCACAGGGGTTTCCGCCGCCGCCAAAGTGGCAAGGCAGGCAAACCCCGCAGCAAGAGGGATCGACTTCATGGTATCCTCCAGTTGCGACGGGACAGGTCGGGATGGAGGATTTCCATGCACCTTCCCTCCGCCGGTATGATCCGGTTCAGGTTCAACGGGTCCGCATCGCTGCATCTCAGCCCTTTCGGGCACCCCGAGGTGAGGAAAAGCATAGCGCCGGTTTCGCGCGGCGCAAGGGCATGTCAGGCGCGGATGCCCGCATAGCTGTCAATCCCGGCCTCGAAGGCGTGTTTCGAGGCGTCATAGATGGCCGCAACCGCCGCAAGGTCGATGTCGGTGTCACCCGTGGCGGCCTGCTTTTCGCCAGCCTGACACAGCTGCGCCAGATCCCGGAACCCCAGATTCAGCGCGGCCCCCTTCAGGCAATGCAGGGCAGCCTCAAGCGCGGCAGGCCCGGCACAGTCAGGCAGGCCTGCCACAACGTCATCTGCCTCTTCCAGAAACAAGGTGACAACCTCGGCAAAATCCTCGGCGCCGATTTCGCCGCAAAGCTCTTTCACCCTTGCCCAATCGATCATCGATGCCCTCCTGAGTCGCGCCCCGCCATGGTGATCCAATCCGCTTAACAGAACCTTTTCGCGCCCCGGATCAGGCGGATTTTACGTTTCACCAAGCCTTAAGAGCTTTCGCGCAGGAGTGGTCGGGCAGGCAGGGGTGTCTGGTTGGGTTTCTTGCGGGGGTGTGCGGCTTTGATGGAACAGAAGATCAGCCCGGCAACAGGGGGGGGCAGACAAACACCCGTGCTTGTCGTCGATGACAGCCGGGCGCAGCGCAAGGTGCTTGCCATGCAGTTGCAGCGTTGGGGCTATTCGGTGGTAGAGGCCGGCTCGGGCGAAGAGGCGCTGCGGCTATGCGCCACGACCGAGTTTGAGCTGGTCTTGTCAGACTGGATGATGCCGGGGATGAGCGGGCTTGATTTCTGCCGTCGGTTCAAGGCCTTGCCGCGTGAGGGGTATGGCTATTTCATCCTGCTGACCTCAAAGTCCGAAAAGGCCGAGGTGGCCGACGGGCTGGAGGTTGGCGCCGATGACTTCCTGTCAAAGCCCGTCAGCTATGATGAATTGCGCGCACGCCTGCGGGCTGGAGAACGAATTCTGGGCATGCAGCGCGAGCTGGTGCAGAAGAACCGGCTGATCGGGGCCACGCTGGACGAGCTGCAAAAGCTGTATGATTCGCTTGACCGCGACCTGATCGAGGCGCGCAAGCTGCAAGACGGGCTGATGCGCGACCGCTTTCGCGATTATGGTGGGGGGACGGTTTCGCTGCTGTTGAAGCCATCGGGCCATGTCGGCGGCGACCTTGTTGGCAGTTTCTCCATCGATGCCAATAGGTTGGGCCTTTTCTCGGTGGATGTGTCGGGGCATGGCGTCGCCTCGGCCATGATGACGGCGCGGTTGGCCGGTCTTTTGTCGGGCGGCTCTCCCGATCAGAACATCGCGCTGCGGGTTGGGCCACAGGGCAGGCGGGATGCCTTTCCACCCGCGCTGGTGGCTGACCGTCTGAACCGCCTGATGCTAGAGGATCTGCAGGTGGACCAATACTTTACCCTGGCCTATGCCGAGATGGACATGTCCACCGGACACTTTGCATTGACGCAGGCGGGCCATCCCCATCCGATGGTGTTGCGCCGCGAAGGCGGGGTGGAATGTCTGGGTGAGGGGGGCCTGCCGATCGGCCTTCTGGAACCGGCAAGCTATGGGCAGATTCAGGGTGAGCTGCGCTGCGGCGATCGGCTGATTCTGGTCTCGGATGGCATGACGGAATGTCCCGATCCGACGGGCAATGAACTGGGCGGTGACGGTTTGCGCAAGCTTCTGGTCGCCAACGCCGGCCTTGCCTCGGCCGACCTGATGGAGGCGTTGATCTGGGATCTTGCAGCCCATGCCGGGGGGCAGGATTTTCCTGATGATATCTCGGCGCTGATCTTTGACTATCGCGGACCGTGATCAGCGGCGGGCCAGAACCCTGGCCAGCATGGCCCGGTCCCCAGCATTGCCCAGAACCTCAACCGCTTCGCGTGCGGGCATCCAATGGGCGCTGTGGCCGGCCTCGGTCGGCGGGCCAAGGCGCAGGGTTGGTCGGGCCAGATAGACGCTGCACAGCTTTTCTGCCCAGAACCCGTAATCGGGCATGTAGCAGAACCGGCGAAAGGCCCCGATGCGCTGGACCCCGGTGATGCGCCAGCCGGTTTCCT
>JALQYS010000413.1 GCA_023254015.1 Paracoccaceae bacterium | reverse complement strand
ACCTCATCCGACGGCAGGATAAACCCATCGCCCGCAGAAGAGGCGATCAACCATTTCTCACCCGGACGGTGAATGACCAGATCGACAATTTCGGTATCGTTTGGCAGGTCAACCATCAGGCGCACGGGTTCGCCCATGCCGCGCCCGCCGGGCAGGTTCGCGCCCAGAAGGGTGAAGAACCGGCCATTGGCGGCGACGAGAATGATCTTGTCCGTCGTCTCGGCGTGGAAGGCAAAGCGCGGCCCGTCGCCATCCTTGAACTTCTGTTCTGCGGTCAGGTCCACATGGCCCTTCATGGCGCGGATCCAGCCCATCTGGCTGCAGATGACGGTGATCGGCTCGCGCTCGATCATCGCCTCATAGCTGACCTCTTCCACCTCGCCCGCCTCGGCGAAGGTGGTGCGGCGGGCGCCCAGCGCGGTGGCTTTGCCAAACTGCTTGCGGATCGCCTCCAGCTCTACCCCGATCTGCGTCCACTGGCGTTTGTCGCTGTCCAGAAGGTCGGCCAGGTCGGCGCGTTCCTTCATCAGGGCGTCACGCTCGGCGATCAGCTCCATCTCTTCCAGCTTGCGCAACGAGCGCAGGCGCATGTTGAGGATGGCCTCGGCCTGAACCTCGGTCAGTTCCCCCTCACCCGGTGCGGGCGAGACGTAAACCTTTTCCGACGTGGCGCGGACATGGGTCTTGCCCCAATCCTCGGCCATAAGGGCGCGTTTGGGATCGGCGTCATAGCGGATGATGTCGATGACACGGTCAAGGTTCAGGAAGGTGATGATGAAGCCTTCCAGCACCTCCAACCGCGCGTCGATCTTTTCGACCCGGTGTTCCGACCGCCGCCGCAACACCTCGCGGCGGTGATCCAGAAACGCGCGCAGCACGTCTTTCAGGCTGCAGACCTTGGGCACCTTGCCGTCGATCAGCACGTTCATGTTCAGGCTGAAGCGGCTCTCCAGATCGGAATTGCGGAACAGCGCCGCCATCAGAACGTCCGGTTCCACGGTGCGGGCGCGCGGCTCCAGCACGATGCGAATGTCATCGGCAGATTCGTCGCGGACGTCGGCCAGAAGCGGCACTTTTTTCAGGTTCACCAGCTCCGCAAGCTTTTCGATCAGCTTGGATTTCTGCACCTGATAGGGGATCTCGGTGACGATGATCTGCCAGGTGCCGCGGCCCAGATCCTCGACCTGCCATTTCGCCCGCGTGCGGAATGATCCGCGCCCGGTGCGATAGGCCTCCAGAATCGCCGAGCGGCTTTCGATGATCACACCGCCAGTCGGGAAATCCGGTCCGGGAATCAGGCCTACGAGGGCCTCGTCGCTGGTTTCGGGATCTGCCAGCAGGGCGTGGCAACCCTGAATCAGCTCATCCAGATTGTGCGGCGGGATGTTGGTGGCCATCCCCACGGCGATGCCGCTGGAGCCGTTGGCCAGAAGGTTCGGGAAGGCCGCCGGCATCACCACCGGCTCTTCCAGCGTGCCGTCATAGTTCGGGCGGAAGTCCACGGCGTTTTCCGCCAGACCTTCCATCAGCGTCTCGGCGATCGCCGTCAGACGCGCTTCGGTATAGCGGCTGGCGGCGGGGTTGTCGCCGTCGATGTTGCCAAAGTTGCCCTGCCCGTCGACCAGCGGGTAGCGCACGTTGAAATCCTGCGCCAGACGCGCCATGGCGTCATAGATCGCGGCATCGCCGTGGGGGTGATAGTTGCCCATCACATCGCCCGAGATCTTGGCCGATTTGCGGAAGGCGCTGGTGGCGGTCAGCCGCAACTCGCGCATGGCGTAAAGGATGCGGCGGTGCACCGGCTTCAACCCGTCGCGGGCATCGGGCAGCGCGCGGTGCATGATGGTCGACAGCGCATAGGTCAGATACCGCTCGCCAATGGCGCGGGAAAGCGGTTCCGAAACCGTCATGGGCTGGATATTGTCGTCATCGGGCGTCGTGGACATGCCTGCTGTCTAGTCATCCGCGGGGCGCCGGTCCAGCCGGAAAAATGTGGTTGCAATGTGGCGGGGGGGAAGGATTGGCCATTCTTTCCTCTCGCCGTGACCGCGAAACGTGGTAAAGGTTTGCGCGTGTTAGGTGATTGGGAAGATGATGTTTCGACTGACGGCATTCCTTTGTATCGGCATTTATGCGGCGATGTTGATCGGCGGTCAGGATCGCGGTCAGCTGCGTTTTGGCCTGATGCAGGCCGAGGCTGACAAGGCGGCGCAGGCCGTGGCGGTTGCCGCCGTGCCCATGGTCGAAGATCCGGCCAGCGCGCCGCAGCCGGTTGCGGCGGCCTTTGTGCCCGAAAAGCCGCTCATGTCTGCCCCGACGCTTGGAGACGAGCCTGCACAGACCGCTGCCGCGCCGTCGGGCCGTATCCTTTATGTTGCGGCTGACAGCGCCAATGTCCGCGAAGGGCCGGGCAAGGACCATGCCGTGATCGAACGCCTGCCCCGAGGAGAGGCGGTTCTGGTGCTGGCAGAAGGTGAAGGTGCCAATGGCTGGTCGCTGATCCGCATCGAAGGGGACGGCGTCGAAGGTTATGTCGCCGCGCGCCTGCTGCGCGAATAGCCCCGCTTTGCAGGGCAGGGCGGCTTTTCTTGCGCGGCTTTGCCCCCTAAACCATGGCCAAAACGCCATGGAGGCAAGATGCAGCGTTCCGTTCTGATTACCGGCTGTTCCTCGGGCATAGGTTACGATGCCGCCCATGCGTTGGCCAAACGTGGCTGGCGTGTTTTCGCCACCTGCCGGCAAGAGGCTGATTGTGCCCGCCTGCGCGCCGAGGGGCTGGAAAGTTTCGTGCTGGATTACGCCGACGAGGGCAGCATCGCCGCCGCCGTTGACGAAACCCTGTCGCGCACTGGCGGCCGGCTGGATGCGCTTTACAACAACGGCGCCTTCGCCTGCCCCGGCGCGGTAGAGGATTTGCCGCGCGGCGCCTTGCGGGAAATCTTTGAAACCAATCTTTTCGGCTATCACGACCTGACGCGCCGCCTGATCCCCACGATGCGGGCGCAGGGGCATGGGCGGATCGTCAATTGCTCGTCCGTTCTTGGCATCGTCGGGGCAAAATGGCGCGGGGCCTATGTCTCGACCAAATTCGCGATGGAGGGGCTGTCGGACGTCTTGCGCTTTGAGATGGCAGGCACGGGGATTGACGTCATCCTCATTGAACCCGGCCCCATCGGAACCGATATCCGCGCCAAGGCGATTGCGCATTTCGAGAAATGGATCGATTGGGAAAACTCCGCCCGGCGCGAGGAATATGCCTCGATCCGCGGGCGGCTTTACGGGGTCAAGACCAAGCCTGATGCCTTTGAACTGCCGCCCTCGGCGGTGACGGCCAAGCTGATCCACGCGCTGGAGGCCCGCCGTCCGAAGGCGCGCTATTACGTCACCGTTCCAACCCATATCGCGGGCCTCGCGCGCCGATTGCTGCCGACGCGCGCGCTTGACTGGCTGGTGACGCGCGGCTGACGTTGCCCCTTGTTCCTTTGGGCGCTAGAAGCGGGGCAAGTATTGAAAGGCAGGCTCATGGGAACGCGGAAACCGGTTGTTCTGTGCATTCTGGATGGCTGGGGCATTGGCCCCGACCCGGCGACATCTGCTCCGGCGCAGGCCCGGGTGCCGAACTTCAACAACCTGTGGCAGACCTGCCCGCATGCGACGCTGACCACCTTCGGCCCCGATGTCGGCCTGCCCACCGGGCAGATGGGCAATTCCGAGGTGGGTCACACCAACATCGGTGCGGGCCGCGTGGTGGCGATGGACCTTGGCGCGATTGATCTGGCGGTGGAGGACGGCTCTTTCGCCCGAAACACCGAACTTCTGGCCTTTGCGGCCAAGGTCAAGGCGGCGGGCGGCACGGCGCATCTGATGGGTCTGGTGTCAGATGGCGGGGTGCATGGCCATATCTCGCACATCCTTGCGGCCTGCCGCGCGTTGGCCGACCTTGGCCTGCCGGTCGTGCTGCATGCGATTACCGACGGGCGCGACGTGGCGCCCCGATCCGCCGTCACCTTCGCCGCCGATCTTGAGGCGGCCCTGCCCAGCGGCGTGCGGGTGGGCACGCTGATCGGGCGCTACTGGGCAATGGACCGCGACAACCGCTGGGAAAGGGTCAGCCGCGCCTTTGAGGCCATGGTGAATGCCCGCGCCGAAACCCGCGCGCCCAC
>JALQYS010000170.1 GCA_023254015.1 Paracoccaceae bacterium | reverse complement strand
TGCTCGGCACGGGTCAGCGCCAGGAGCTGGGCCGTCAGACGCACCGCGTCGTCGGTGCCGGAAGCGCGGACGTTGGTCAGCTTCTTACCCTTGAGCGGGTTCACTTCGAGATCGTTGTCGCGGCTGTGTTCGCCGATGATCATGCCTTCGTACACGTTTTCCTGCGGGCCGATGAACATCCGGCCACGATCTTCAAGGTTCCACAGCGCATAGGCCACCGAGACGCCGTTTTCGGTCGAGATCAGAACGCCCTGACGACGACCCTGGATCGGGCCCTTGTGCGGCACCCAGCCATGGAAGATGCGGTTCAGCACGCCGGTGCCGCGGGTGTCGGTCAGGAACTGACCGTGATAGCCGATCAGCCCGCGCGAGGGCACATGGGCGATGATGCGGGTTTTGCCCACGCCTGCGGGCTTCATCTCGACCAGATCGCCCTTGCGCTCGCCGGTCAGCTTTTCGATGACCGCGCCCGAGAATTCATCATCGACATCGACGATGACTTCTTCCACGGGTTCCATCCGCACGCCGTCTTCGTCCTTGAAGATCACGCGCGGGCGGCTGATCGACAGTTCAAAGCCTTCACGGCGCATGTTTTCGATCAGGACGCCCATCTGGAGTTCGCCGCGGCCTGAAACTTCGAAGGCCTCGCCGCCGGGGGTGTCGGCGATCTTGATGGCAACGTTGGTTTCGGCCTCTTTCATCAGCCGGTCGCGGATGACGCGCGACTGCACCTTGTTGCCGTCGCGGCCGGCCAGCGGGCTGTCGTTGATGCCGAAGGTGACGGTGATGGTCGGCGGGTCGATCGGCTGGGCGGGCAGGGCGGTGTCAACTTCCAGCGCGCAAAGCGTGTCGGCCACGGTGGCCTTGCTCATCCCGGCAATGGTGACGATGTCGCCGGCCACGGCCTCGTCGATGGCGGTCTGGGTCAGGCCGCGGAAGGCGAGGATCTTGGTGGCGCGGAACTGTTCGATCCGCTCGCCGGTGCGGGTCAGCGCCTTGAGCTGGTCGCCGACCTTCAGCGTGCCGGTTTCGACGCGTCCGGTCAGGATGCGGCCGATGAACGGGTCAGCCGAGAGCGTGGTGGCCAGCATGCTGAAAGGTTCGGCCTGACGGGCAATCTGTTTGGGTGCGGGCACATGCCGCACGATCAGATCGAACAGCGCCGAAAGGTCCTTGCGCGGGCCGTCCAGTTCCAGATCGGCCCAGCCAGACCGGCCCGAGGCATAGACATGCGGGAAATCCAGCTGCTCGTCATTGGCGCCAAGGTTGGCAAAGAGATCGAAAACTTCGTTCAGGGCGCGGTCGGGTTCACCATCGGGCTTGTCGACCTTGTTCACCACGACGATCGGACGCAGACCCAGCGCCAGCGCCTTGGCCAGCACGAATTTCGTCTGCGGCATCGGGCCTTCGGCGGCATCGACCAGAAGGCAGACGCCATCGACCATGCTCAGGATCCGTTCCACCTCGCCACCGAAATCGGCGTGGCCGGGGGTGTCGACGATGTTGATCCGGGTTCCGTTCCATTCCACCGAGGTCGCCTTGGCCAGGATGGTGATCCCCCGCTCGCGCTCGATGTCGTTGCTGTCCATGGCGCGTTCCGATACGGCCTGGTTGTCGCGGAACGAACCGGACTGTTTCAGCAGCTCGTCAACCAGCGTGGTCTTGCCATGGTCGACGTGCGCGATGATCGCGATGTTGCGAAGCTCCATCTGGAGGGATCTCTTTCGTTGGATGGTTTGGCGCGGGCCTTACAGGAGGCCGGGCCGAAACGCCAGAGGAACCTTGTCAGGTGGCGATATAACGGTCGCGGCGGTGGTTGATGGCGATGACAAGGTTGACCACCAGCGCCCCCAGGGCCGACCAAAGGATCGTCATGGGGGGCATCAGAAACAACGCCACGGCAAAAAGGGCCGCATCGAACAGAAGCTGTGTCCAGCCGGCGCGAAACCCGGTCTTGTCCTGCAAGATCAGCGCCAGGATGCCGATGCCGCCAAGGCTGGCCCCATGGCGGAACAGCGCCAGAAGCGCCGAGCCCGAGATCGCGCCGAAGAGGATGGCGCCGACCGGGGACGACAGGCTGTCGAACCGCACCCAGCCGGGCATCAGCACCGAAAGCCCCGACATCAGGGCGACGGCGACAAAGGTCTTGACCGTGAAGTCCAGCCCCATCCGGCGATAGCCCAGCCAGTAGAAGGGCAGGTTAATGGCAAAGAACACCGGGCCAAAGCCAAGGCCGGTGGCGTAGGAAATCAGCACCGCCAGCCCCGCCGTCTGGCCCGTGATCAGGCCAAGATGGGTCAGGATGGTGATGGCAAAGGCCGCCATGCCCGCGCCATAGGCCAGGCCCTGGGCATCCTCCAACAGGCTGTGGGGGGCGGGGGTCGTCATCTCAGGCCCAAAGCACGCGGCCCAGAAGCAGCACCGACAAAAGCCCGAGCCAGGCCGCGCCGCCCCGGTTGACCAATGGCCGCGCCCGATGGGGCAGGTTCGCCCCCAGCCGCAACCAAAGTGCCGAAATCGCCAGAACCAGCCCCGCAAACAGCCCAAGCCCCAGGGGCAGACCCGGCCCGGCGGGCAAGAGCACCAGCCCGATCACCAGCGCCTTTGGGTTCATCGCTGTCGTCAGCACGATCTGCAGCGGTGTCACCCGGGCCGTGATGGCAAAGCGGTCAGCCCGCCACAGCCTGACCGCCAGCAGCCCGACCCAGACCGCGGCCGACAGCGTCAGCCCATGACGCAGCGCGGGCAGTTCGGTCAGCCACGGCCCGCCCCACAGGGCCAGGGGCAGGACCGCCGCCGCATAGCCCGCCAGCACCAGAAGCGGCAGCGCCGGCCCCCGCGCGCCCTGCGCCCCGGCCATGGCCAGAAGCGCATTGGTCGGGCCCGGAGAGGCCAGCAGGGCAAGAAGGGTGAAAGTCAGTTCAAAGAGGTTCATGGCTTGCTTATGACCGGACAGGATCGCGCCCTCTGTGACATGGATCAAGTTTGCCGCCGGGCGACAAGCGCGAAAGTGTCGCAACCGCCGCCTTCCCGGGATGCGCGGGCGGTGCAAGCGCTGTTGCACCCAACGCAGACCTGCGCCGGTTGCCAAGGGGGGGAGGAGGGACTATCTTCGGCCAAATACCGCGTCAGGGGGGAACATCCGTTGCGTGATCTGAAGCTGCCCGACCAACGCCACCCCGAAAAAGCCCACCGCCCCGATCAGGAGCAGCCGAAAAAGCCGTCCTGGATCCGGGTCAAGGCCCCGACCTCCGAGGGCTACAAGCAGACGCGCGAGATCCTGAAGTCGAAGAAGCTGGTCACGGTCTGTGAAGAGGCGGGCTGCCCGAATGTCGGCGAATGCTGGTCGGCGGGCCATGCCACCATGATGATCATGGGCGAGATCTGCACCCGCGGCTGCACCTTCTGCAACGTCGCCACAGGCAAGCCGCAGGCGCTGGATGCCTTCGAGCCCGGAAAGGTGGCCCATGCGGTCAGCGAATTGGGGCTGAAACATGTGGTCATCACCAGCGTTGACCGGGACGATCTGGAAGATGGCGGGGCAGAGCATTTTGCCCAGACCATCCGCGCCGTCCGCCACCGCTCTCCCCAGACTACGATTGAAATTCTGACCCCGGATTTCCTGAAATGTCCGCCTTCGGCGCTGGAAAAGGTGGTCGAGGCGCGGCCGGATGTGTTCAACCACAACCTTGAAACCGTGCCTGGCCTTTATCTGGAGGTGCGCCCCGGGGCCCGCTATTTCCACAGCCTCCGCCTGTTGCAGAAGGTCAAGGAGATGGATCCGACCATGTTCACCAAGTCGGGGATCATGGTGGGCCTCGGCGAAACCCGCGCAGGCGTGCTGCAGGTGATGGATGACATGCGCGCCGCCGATGTCGATTTCCTGACCATCGGGCAATACCTGCAGCCCACGCCCAAGCATCACCGGGTTGACCGCTTTGTGACGCCGGAGGAGTTCAAGAGCTATGAGGAAGCCGCCTATGGCAAGGGCTTTCTGATGGTGTCGGCCACGCCGCTGACCCGGTCAAGCTATCATGCGGGCGATGATTTCGCCCGGCTGCGCGCAGCACGGCTGGAAAAACTGGGGCGTCTGTAGACGACTTTTCGTCGAAAAGTCGTGGCGCGCGTTTTCGACGAAAACGCGTTTGTCGAATTTTCGACGAAAATCCGCGTCAGAACAGGATTTTCACCGGGTCGGAATGGCAGACCACGATGAACTGGCTGCGACTGGCCAGAAGGTGAAAGCCGCGGGCGCGCACCTCGGCCAGAAACCGGTCGCGGCCGACCTCGCGGTCAACCTAGGCAATGGACCGACGCACGACCCCGCCTTGCGCGGCTTTGGCCGAGAAGATCATGGCGATCCACTGGTCGGCGGCGGGGTTTCGGGGCAGAGGCGGGCCGTGTTGCATGCCACCAGATTGGCCGATTCTGGTTGACCGGCGGTTAACAGCCTTGGGCGCTGATTTATTGCCCTTCCGGCAGCGCCTTGAGATAGGCCACGATCGCCCGCACATCCGCCTCTGGCAGGTGCGCAAGGTTGTCCACGACATGGGTCATGTGACCGCCGACGCTGTCGAATTCAGGTGTGAACCCGGTGGTCAGATAGGTGAAGATCTCGTCCGCGCTCCACCCCAGCGTCGCCGGGGTGATGCCGGGAACCCGGCCCTTGCCATCCGGTGTGGGCGCCCCCGTCATCCAGCGGCCGCGGTCCAGTCCGCCAAGGGCATTGCGCGGCGTGTGGCATTCGGCGCAATGGGCCAGCGCCTCGACAAGGTGGCGGCCCCGGGCCAGTTCGGGTGTGGCCGCCTCTGCCATCTGCCAGTCGCGGCTTGTGAACAAGAATTTCCAGCCGCCCAACAGCCTGCGGATGTTGAAGGGAAAGCCGATCTCATGCGGTCTTGATGGTTCGGCCGAGGCGGGCAGGCTTTGAAGATAGGCGAAGAGATCTGCCACCTCTTGCCCCGTCATCTTGTTATAGGCGGTGTAGGGGAAGGCCGGGTAATAATGTTCACCTTGGGGCGAGATGCCGTCGCGGATCGCGCAGGCGAACTGCTCCAGCGTCCAGCCGCCGATGCCGTGGATCGGGTCGGGCGAGATGTTCGGCGCGTGAAAGGTTCCGAAGGGCGAGGCAAACTCCATCCCGCCGGCCAGCACCAGCGGCGCGTTGCCGCTGGCCCCGGGGGACATATGGCACGAGCCACAGCCGGCGGCCGCAAACACCTGCGCGCCGCGCGCCGCATCTGCCGTGGCCGCCAGCACGTCGTCCATATTGCCGGGGCGCGGCTGGGTCAGCAGGATGAAGGCGGCAAGCCCCAGGAATCCCGGACCGGCAAGCGCAAGAAGAAGACGGCGCGTCATTGCAAGAAGTGTCTGAATTGGAACATCTGTGCAAAGCCTACACCAGGCGGACCGTGCAGGGCAAAGGGACTTTTGTGGCCACTGCCCAAGGCCAGGCCGATCAGGGTCTTGCCTTGCCGTTTACCGTCAAGACCTCGGGCCAGCCCCAAAGCAGCTCGATCCCCCAGATCAGGAAACAGGCCGCCACGATGGCCAGCACGAACTTGACCCGGCGCGGCGAGGGCGGGTGGCGCGCCCATTTCGCCATCCGCATCAGCGAGGTCAGGTTCATGCCTGATCGGTGAACCGCACCTTGCCAATGAAGGGCAGGTTGCGGTTGCGCTGCGCAAAGTCGATGCCATAGCCCACGACGAATTCGTCGGGGATTTCAAAGCCGGTCCAGGTGGCCTTGATGTCCACCTCGCGGCGCGAGGGCTTGTCCAGAAGCGCGCAGACCTCCAGCCGCCGCGGCTCGCGCGACAAAAGCAGGCGCTTGACGTGGGACAGGGTAAAGCCGGTGTCGACGATGTCTTCCACCACCAGCACATCCTGCCCCGCGATCTCGCCGCGCAGATCCTTCAGGATGCGGACCTCGCGCGAGGAATGCATGGCATCGCCATAGGATGAGGCCTCAAGGAAATCTACCTGCACCGGCAGGTCGATTTCGCGCACAAGGTCGGCGATGAACACGAAAGACCCGCGCAACAGCCCCACCACCACCAGCTTGTCGCAGTCGCGGTAATAGGCGGTGATTTCGGCGGCCAGCGCCTCGACCCTTGCGGCGATGGCCTTGGCGGAAATCATCTGGTCGATCACATAGGGGCGGTGTGGCATGGGGGCCTCTTGATTTTGCCCCCTTTCCTAGACCAAATCGCGCGGAAAAGTCACGCGGTAAGGAAGCCCATGCCCCGGCACAGTGAAACCAAGGTCTTGCCCTACCGGGCCGAGCAGATGTTCGATCTTGTCGCCGATGTGGCGCGCTATCCCGAATTCCTGCCCTGGACGGCCGCGGCCCGCATCCGCAGCACCCGCCCGATCGACGGCGGAGAGGAGATGCTGGCGGATCTGGTCATCAGCTTCAAGGTGTTCCGCGAAAGGTTCGGCAGCCGCGTCACCCTTCTGCGCGGGGAAAACCGCATCCTGACCGAATATATCGACGGCCCTTTCAAGCATCTGAAATCGGTCTGGCGCTTTGCCGACCGGCCTGAGGGCGGCTGCGAGGTGGCCTTCGAGGTGGATTTCGAGTTTCGCAATGCCATCCTGGCCGGAATCATCGGCATGGTGTTCAACGAGGCGATGACCCGCGTGGTGCGCGCCTTTGAAACCCGGGCGGAAAAGCTTTACGGCTAGGGCCGGCGCTTGCGCCTCGCTTGACCAAAGCCTTTGCCTCTGGCATGGCCTTTGGCCAAGCAAAGGACTTGATCAAATGAACCTCTTCGCCGAAATCCGCGCGCTTGTTGTCGAGGCCCTGGGCCAATTGGCTGCCGAGGGCGTGCTGCCGGCGGGCCTTGACCTGACTGCCGTCTCGGTCGAGCCGCCGCGTGACCCGGCCCATGGCGACATGGCCACCAATGCCGCGATGGTGCTGGCCAAGCCCGCCGCGATGCCGCCCCGCGCCATCGCCGAGGCGCTGGCCGCCCGACTGGCCACCGATCCCCGCATCACCAAGGCCGAAGTCGCCGGCCCGGGTTTCCTGAACCTGCGGCTGTCGCCGATGGTGTGGCAAGGCGTGGTCAAGGCCGCGCTGGTTGAAGGCGCGGGCTTTGGCCGGTCGGAGATGGGGCGGGGGCAGAAGGTCAATGTCGAGTTCGTCTCGGCCAACCCCACCGGCCCGATGCATGTGGGCCATGTGCGCGGCGCGGTCGTGGGCGATGCGCTGTCCAATCTTCTGGCCTTTGCCGGCTGGAACGTGACGCGCGAATATTACATCAACGATGGCGGCGCGCAGGTGGATGTGCTCGCCCGCAGCGCCTTTGAGCGTTACCGCGAGGCCAACGGGCTGGAGCCGGAAATCCGCGAGGGGCTGTATCCCGGCGACTATCTGATTCCGGTGGGCGAGGCGCTGAAGGCCAAATATGGCGCGACGCTGCTGGACCAGCCCGAAAGCGTCTGGTTGCAGGACGTGCGCAACTTTGCCACCGAGATGATGATGCAGATGATCCGCGAGGATCTGGCAGCCCTTGGCGTGCAGATGGATGTCTTCTCTTCCGAAAAGGCGCTTTACGGTACGGGCGAGATTGAAGCGGCGATTGAGACGCTGCGTGGCATGGACCTGATCTATGAAGGCGTGCTGGAACCGCCGAAAGGCAAAGAGCCCGACGATTGGGAGCCGCGTGTGCAGACCCTGTTCCGCTCGACCGCCCATGGCGACGATGTGGACCGTCCGGTGAAAAAGTCGGATGGATCATGGACCTATTTCGCGCCCGACATCGCCTATCATTACAACAAGGTGCGACGCGGCTTTGATCAGCTGATCGACATTTTCGGCGCCGACCATGGCGGCTATGTCAAGCGCATGAAGGCTGCCGTCTCGGCCCTGTCGAATGGCAAGGTTCCCCTGGATATCAAGCTGATCCAGCTGGTGAAGCTTTACAAGAACGGCGAGCCCTTCAAGATGTCGAAACGCGCGGGCACCTTCGTGACCCTGCGCGACGTGGTCGAAGAGGCGGGGGCCGATGTGACCCGCTTCATCATGCTGACGCGCAAGAATGACGTGGCCTTGGATTTCGACTTTGCCAAGGTGCTGGAGCAGTCCAAGGACAATCCGGTGTTCTACGTGCAATACGCCAACGCCCGGATCAACTCGGTCCTGCGCAAAGCGCGCGAGGCGGGGATCGACGTCACCGACGCCACCCTGGCGGGCCTTGATCTGTCGGGTCTGACGCATGAGGCGGAAATCGAGCTGGCCAAGAAGATTGCCGAATGGCCGCGTCTGGTGGAAATCGCCGCCAAGGGGAACGAGCCGCATCGCGTGGCCTTCTACCTTTACGAACTGGCCTCCGACCTCCACGGGTTGTGGAATCGCGGCAACGACGACCCATCCCTGCGATTCTATCAAGAGGGCAATGCGGCAACATCGGCGACAAAAATTGCGCTGGCGCGTGCTACGGGCGTTGTGATCGGCTGCGGCTTGGGTATCTTGGGCGTCACCCCGGTGGAGGAGATGCGCTAAGACATCCCGCGCCGACCGAGCAGTAAGACAACAGGCCCGGCGGCACGAATCGCAGGGCGCGGGCACGAGGCACAGGCATGGCGGATCTCGATTACGACCAGTTTGACGGCGATTATCCGGCGGCGTCCTCGCCCCGCTTTGGCAGGTATACCCACCTTGTCGGCGCGGGCGTGTCTCTTGCGCTGTTGCTAGGCGGGGTGGTCTGGGGCTATCAGCTGGCGATGCGCGATGTGACGGGCATTCCGGTGATCCGCGCCGCCGCCAGCCCGATGCGCATGGCGCCCGCCAATCCCGGCGGCACCGAAACCATGCATCAGGGCCTGTCGGTCAATGCCGTGGCCGCCGCCGGCACCGCGCTGCCGCTGCCCGAAACGCTGGTTCTGGCGCCAAAGCCGGTGGATCTGGCCGAAGAGGATCAGGCCGGCATGGTTCCGCTGGAGCCGGTGGGCAGCGGTGAGGTTGTGGCCATGGCCCCGACCACCGATCTTGAAGCCACCGCCATGCCCGAAGCCTTGCCCGCCACGCAGGAAGATGCCGTCGCCGCCGCCCTGGCCGAAGCGCTGGGTCTGGAAGGCGGGGCCGAGGCTGTGACGGGCGGCGAAATGGTCGCCAATCTGGACAGCGTGACCCCCACCTCTGCCCCGGCGACCGAAATCGATCCGGCGACCATCGCCCCCGGCACGCTGCTGGTGCAGCTTGGCGCCTATGACAATCAGGACGAGGCGCGCAGCGAATGGTCCCGCCTGATTGGTCGCTTTTCCGATCTGATGGGCGGAAAGGCCCTGGTCGTGCAGCCCGCGCAAAGCGGCGGCAAGACCTTTTACCGCCTGCGCGCCCATGGCTTTGCCTCTGACGACGACACCCGCCGCTTCTGCACCGCGATGCTGGCCGAAAACGCCACCTGCATCCCGGTCGTCCAGCGATGACCGAAACAGGCCGTCTGGCCGCGATTTTCGGCTGCGCGGGGCCGGTGCTTGGCGTGGATGAACGGGATTTCTTTCGGGATGCCAATCCCTTCGGCTTTATCCTTTTTGCCAGAAACATCGAAAATCCCGATCAGGTTGTACGGCTGACTGCCGATCTGCGCGCCGCCGTCGGGCGTGATGCCCCGATCCTGATCGATCAGGAAGGTGGGCGGGTGCAGCGGATGCGCGGCCCCCATTGGCGCGACTGGTCTCCGCCGCTGGACGCGGCCCTTGCCGCCGGGGCCGATGCTGCCCGCGTTCTGGCCCTGCGCGCCCGCCTCATTGCCGAGGAGTTGCGCGCCGTGGGCATCGACGCCAATTGCGCCCCCGTGGCCGATATTGCCGGGCCGCAAACCCATCCTTTCCTGCGCAACCGCTGCTATGGCGAGACGGCTGCACAAGTGTCCGAACGCGCCCGCGCCGTGGCCGAGGCCCATCTGGCGGCCGGGGTTCTGCCGGTGGTCAAGCATCTGCCGGGCCATGGCCGCGCCACGGCCGACACGCATCACGACCTGCCCAACGTCACCGCCAGCCGCGCCGATCTTGCGGCCCATGATTTCGCGCCCTTCAAGGCGCTGGCCGATCTGCCGATGGCGATGACCGCCCATATCATCTTTGCCGCCTACGACCCCGACCGCCCGGCCACCCAATCGCCCGAAATGATCCGGGTGATCCGTGACGAGATCGGCTTTCAGGGCCTGTTGATGACCGATGATCTGAACATGCAGGCTTTGTCGGGCGATCTGGGCCAGCGCACCCGCGCGGCGATGGCGGCGGGCTGCGATATCGCGCTGCATTGCAAGGGCGACATGGCCGAGATGCAGCAGGTCGCGGCCGAGGCGGGCGAGATGCGCCCCGAAACGCAGGCCCGTGCCCGCGCGGCACTGGCCCTTCGCCACCCGGTCGCGCCGGTTGACATTCACGCCCTTGAAGCCGACCTTGCCGCTGTGGGGCAAGGTGCGCTGCATGGCTGAGACGGATCAGGGTGAATGGGGCTCGACCGAGCGTCTGCCGACCGCCGAAAGGCTGGAGGCCGAGGCGCTGATCGTCGATGTCGATGGTTTCGAAGGCCCGCTTGACCTGCTTTTGACACTGTCGCGCACGCAAAAGGTGGATCTGCGGCGGATTTCCGTTCTGCAACTTGCTGAACAATACCTGCAATTCGTCCGCCGCGCCGCCGCCTTGCGGCTGGAGCTGGCCGCCGACTATCTGGTGATGGCGGCCTGGCTTGCCTTTCTGAAATCGCGCCTCCTCTTGCCCCCTGAACCCGGCGAGGCGGGGCCAAGTGCTGAGGATCTGGCGGCCCATCTGGCCTTTCAGCTGGAGCGCCTTGCCGCCATGCGCGAGGCCGCGGCCCGCCTGATGGCGCGTGACCAGTTGGGGCGCGATTTCTTTGCCCGCGGCCTGCCTGAAGATGTCACCCACACCCGCGACATCACCTGGGAGGCGACGCTTCTGGACCTGATGCGCGCCTATGCCCGCATCCGCACCCGCGACGAATTCCGCCCCTATGCCTTTGACCGGCAAGATGTCTATACCATGGAACAGGCGCTGGAGCGGATGCGCGGCCTTCTGGGCTATGCCGGGGAATGGTCGGACTTGACCTCTTTCCTGCCTGAAGGCTGGGACAGCACGCCCGCCCGCCGCCGCTCGGCCACGGCGTCACATTTCGCGGCCATTCTGGAACTGGCCAAGCGCGGGCAGATCACCCTGAAACAGGGTGAAACCTTTGCCCCGATCATGATCCGAAAGGCCGCTGGCCCATGACCGACAGCCCCGAGAAATCGCTGTTCGACGCACCCCCGATGGGCGAACAGGAGCGCATGGTCGAGGCGATCCTGTTTGCCAGCGCCGAACCGGTGACAGTGGCCGAACTGGTGGCGCGGATGCCCCATGGCTGCGACCCTGCCGAGGCCTTGGTCACGCTGCGCCGCCGCTATGAGGGGCGGGGGGTGAACATCGTCAAGGTGGGCGACGCCTATGCTTTTCGCACCGCGCCCGATCTGGGGTTTCTCATGCAGAAAGAGCATGTGGAGCAGAAGAAACTCTCGCGCGCCGCGATCGAGACCCTGGCCATCGTCGCCTATCACCAGCCGGTGACCCGGGCCGAGATCGAGGAGATCCGCGGCGTGGCGGTGTCACGCGGCACCATCGACCAGTTGATGGAACTGGACTGGATCCGCCTTGGCCGCCGCCGCATGACGCCCGGCCGCCCGGTGACCTTTTTGGTGACAGAGCACTTCCTTGACCATTTCGGCCTGGAATCGGCGCGCGATTTGCCAGGGTTGAAGGAGTTGCGCGCGGCGGGTCTTCTGGATAGCCGGCCCTTGCCCTCGGGCTTTGGTCAACCCACATCGGATGACGAGGACGAATCCCCCTCGGGGCAAAGTGAACTTTTCGAGGATTGAGGCGCAGATGGACCGGATGATTCAGCAGCTTATCAACCGATTTCTGGGGCGGCTGATGAACCGCGCCATCAATACCGGGATCACCTATGTCGCCAATCGCGGCCAGGATCCGGCGCAGATGACCGAGGCCGAGCGTCGTCAGGCCGCCGCCGGGAAGGACCTGGCAAAAAAGGCGCGGAAAATGTCCCGCGCCTCTCGCAAGTTGTTCTGACCCTCATCGTCGGCTGCGCCGCTCTGCGGGGGGGGCGCCTCGACGAGAAGCGGGCCGCGCGCCCGAGGAGAGGCGGTCAGCCCCGGCCGCGACGGCCGCCGCGACGGCCCCCGGCTGCCTGGCTGGCCGCGGCGGAGGCTTCGGCAAAGGTCATGCCGCCCTCGACCGCTTCCAGCACCTTGGCAAAGCGGATCCATTCCCCGCCATTGGCATCGTGGTTCATAAGGAAGTTGGCGGCGCGGATCGCCTCCATTTCCTGCTGGCGCACCGGGTTCATGATCGCGCTGGTCATGCCCGCGCCAATTGCCATGGGCAGGAAGGCGCCATTGATGCCGTGACGGTGGGGCAGGCCAAACGAGATGTTCGAAGCCCCGCAGGTGGTGTTCACGCCCAGTTCTTCGCGCAGACGGCGCACCAGGGCAAACACCTGCTGCCCGGCCGAGGCCATGGCGCCGACGGGCATCACCAGCGGGTCCACCACGATGTCATGGGCGGCGATGCCCTGATCGGCGGCGCGCTCCACGATCTTCTTGGCCACGGCAAAGCGCACATCGGGGTCAGGCGAGATGCCGGTGTCGTCGTTGGAAATCGCCACGACCGGCACATTGTATTTCTTGACCAGCGGCAGAACCAG
>JALQYS010000165.1 GCA_023254015.1 Paracoccaceae bacterium | reverse complement strand
CGCGATTTTTCGCCGAAAAATCGGGGCCGCGGTGGCAATCGCGGTTGGCGCAGGGCCGGTCTTGGGTAAGGATACCCCAAGGCCGCAAATTTTCCGCGGCATCCGGATGTAATTCCGATTTACATCCCTACATTGACGCACAGGTTCACACGGAGGGTCAGATGGCCGATTTCGAGACGCAGATTCAGGAAAGCCAAAAGCAGGTCGCCGCGGCACAGGCCAAGATTTCCGAAGTGACCGGCCGGATCGAAGCCGCGCGCGCCAAACTGGACGCGGGCGAGGCCTCTATCGACATCGAAAACGCCACGTTGGAGGATGTGAACAAGCACACCGATGTGATGAACGCCAATATCGCCGAGCTTATCATGGGCCTTGACGATGTGACGGCGGGGTTTTCCAAAGACTTTGACGAGATGCGGTCCAAGACCGGCATGGAAAGCTTTGTCGGTATCTTCTCGAATGCGAAGTCTGAGGCGATGCGGCAGGAACGTCTGCGCACTGCCTCGATCGACTCGAAATTGCAGGACCTGATCTCGAAATCCGATGTGATCGTGCGGCTGTTGCAAGGGCAGTTGGACCTGCTGAACACGCAAAAGGCGCGGGTCGAGGTGAATCTGGGCGATACGCTGACCGAGCGTGAGGCGACCGTTTCGGCGCTGGAATCGGTGCGCGCCGAGATTACCGCGATGGACCCCAAGATCATCGAACTGGAAAACAAGATCAGCGTCGAACAGGACGCCGCCGCGCGGACCAAGCTGGAAACCGATCTGGCGGCGCTGAACGGGCGCTACAATGCGCTGGTGCAGGACGAACAGGTGCAACTGGCGAAAAGCCAAACCCTTGAACGCTATATCGAAAAGGGAAAGACTTGGGTTGACAGCCTGACCAATCAGGCGGCCACCCAGCTTGTCCTCATCAACAAGCTGCAGACCGACACCAAGCAGCGCGTGGTGCTTTATGATGCGCTGACCTCCTCCTTGAAAACCGCCCAGCAGCAGGACGTGGCCCATCGCATCAACGAAATCGGCGTGAAAACCGACCAGGAGGCGCAGGCCGCCATGGCCGCCATTGGCGCGGCCACCAATGACAAGATGGCCGACATGCTGGAATCCCATGAAGGTCATATGGTCTTTGCCCGGCAGATCCTGGAACAAAAGGCCAAGGCGGATGAACGCTTTGCCCGCCGCTTTGCCGCCATCGTCGAAAAGCATGACAAGAACGCCTATGGGGGCTGATCCGTGACGCCGGTGAAAGAGGCCCTTGTTTCCGACCATGCCACCTTGTCCGATGGCGGGGTCGTTCGGCGCTATTTCGCCAAGTTCGAACGCATCACCGGCCATCTGGTTCGGGTCGCGGGCGAGGTCGAGGCCGAGGGCCAGCTGACGCGGACCGAGGCGCGGATCCTTGGCCGCTATCTTTCGGCGCTGAACGCCACCTTCAAGGCGCTGGCCAACAAATACCTGATGACCGGCCGCAGTGACACGGCCCCGCGCCTGACCTTTGACCGGCATGACTCCGGCTTTCCGGTGGCGCAGGAATTGATGACCATGGCGCTGGATGCGGCGCAGGTGCAACGGCATCTGGGCGGGATGGCCTCGGAGGCCGAGCTGAAAGACCGCATGGTGCGCCAGATCCTGCGCGATCTGACAGTGCCGACGCAGCTGCAATTCGCCCTGTCGCAGCGTCTCTATTACGAGGCGCTGGCGGCAGGTGGCCTTTTTTGGGCGCGCAATGACCCCGAGGCGCAATTCATCGCCGATGCGGGCAATCGCCGCCATTTCCTGATCCATTGGGCGGTCTGGGACACGCAGACCAATCTGCCGGTGGTCTATCTCTTCGACGTGCAAGATTCGGGCAAGAAGCCCCTGCCGAACGATGATCGCCGCTGGCCTTTGGTGCAGCAGGGGCTGATGGCACAGTCGGTGGGGGGGCTGAAACTTCTGACCATGGCGCAGGGCTTTGACAAAGATTTCGAGGCGCTGCACCCCAAACGCCTGCGCCGTCTGACGCTGGGTCCGATGCACAGCGACGATTTCACCCTGCAATCGGGCCCGATTTCCGATGTGCTGAAGGCCGCCCGCGCGCCGGACGGCATGGATTGGGCGCTGGTCTGGACGGTTGAGGACATTGTCTCGGACCGCGAGGAAGACATCAGGGATGGCTGGTTCTCTACCGCCAACCGCCAGATCTGGAAACTGGACCCGCTGCATGGTGTCGACAGCGGCACCACGCGGCTGGATCGCATGGTGATCCTGCCAGAACCGGTGTTTCAGGCCATGATCGAGGTCGATGCCCCCGGCCTGCGCCCCTATCGCAAGTTCGTGGTCGGCGCGGGCGGGCAGATCCTGCCAGCGCGCTAAATCGCCTGCTCAGGCCATGGCCTGCAGGCCCGCCTCGGTGATGATCGCGTTCAGAGGAATGTCATGCGGCTGCGGATAGATCGTGGCCAGTTCGCCCGCCTGCAGGCCCAGGCCGATGACAAAGGGACGCGGCGACAGGGCGGCAAGCGTGCGGTCAAAGTAGCCGCCGCCATAGCCCAGCCGATAGCAGGCCCGATCCCAGCCCACCAAGGGGGCCAGCGCGATGTCGGGGCGAACCGCCTCGGCCTCGGGCGGCGGCACGGGGATGTTCCAGTCGCCACGCTGCATCCGCGTCTGCGGCGTCCAGCGTCGAAACACCAGCGGGGCCTTGCGGGTTTCGACAATCGGCAAGGCGATGCGCAGGCCCAGATGGTGCAGATCGGCCATCAGCGGGCGCAGATCCGGCTCGCCCTTGATCGGCCAATAGGCTGACAGCACAAGGTCGGGCAAGTGGTCGAACCGCGTCTGCAGAAAGAGGCGCAGGTGGGCGGCCAGCGCGTCGGCCGCCTTGGCGCGCGCGTCGACGCCCATCGCCTGACGGGCGGCGCGCAGATTGATCCGCATGGCGGCGCGCCAGCGGGCGACATCGCGCGCCTGTTCGGGATCAACGCCCAGAGGGTCAAAGTAATCCGGCGCGACCTCGGCCGCCATGCAGGGCGGCGAGGCAAAGCGGCCGGATGGTGTTTCAGGGCCGGCCATGGCCCGCGCCTTCCATCCGCGCCCCGGTCTGGAACCGCGCAAGCAGGTCTGTTGCCTGTTGCGCCATGCCGCGCAGCCGGTCTCTGGCCGGAACCACCCCGGTAACGCGCCCCGCCCCCTGCCCGGCATAAAGCGCCATCGCCTCCAGATCGCCCGTGGTGCTGCGCAAGGGGGAATCGGTGCTGAAGCGCAGCCGGGGCGCATCGCCATCCCAGGCAATCGCCTCCCGCGGGAGGGTTTCGGGATCATGCCCCAAAAGCTGCTCGCCCAGCGCCTCGGTCACGCTGTTGCGCAAGACGCGCACCGCAGCCCCGCGCGGCCAGTTCAACACGAAGACATCGGTCAGGACGGTATCAGCGCCCGAGGCGGCCACAAGGCGGCGCTTGTGGTCGTAATGGGCAAAGGACTCGTCCGTGGCCAGAAAGGCCGTGCCGCACTGCACGCCCGCCGCACCCATGGCAAGCGCGGCGGCGAGACCCCGGCCATCGACGATCCCACCCGAAACGACAACCGGCAGGCGGGTCTGGGCCAGAATGTCGGCGGCCAGCGCAAAGGCCCCCATGCGCCCGTGCACATGGCCGCCCGCCTCGATCCCTTGGGCAATCAGCACATCGGCGCCGGCCGCCTCGGCCGCGCGCGCGGCCTGCAGCGTGCCGACCTGATGCAGCACAAGGCAGCCCGCCGCCCGGACGCGCGCGACCGCTTCGGGAACGACATCCCAGAAAAAGGTGAAGGCCCCCACCCCCAGATCCAGACAGCAGGAGATC
>JALQYS010000257.1 GCA_023254015.1 Paracoccaceae bacterium | reverse complement strand
ATCCGCCGTTCGGACCTGTCGCGCGACCGCGCCGACCAGCGCCCCGAGCGTTTCTCGGTGGGCGACAAGATCGACGTGCGCGTGACCAACATCGACCCCAAGACCCGCAAGCTGGGTCTGTCGATCAAGGCCCGCGAGATCGCCGAAGAGAAAGAAGCCGTCGAACAGTATGGCTCGTCCGATTCGGGCGCTTCGCTGGGCGACATCCTGGGTGCCGCGCTCAAGGGCGGCAACAAGTGATCTGAACCAGTTCAAACTGGAAACAATGGGAAAGGGCCCCGTCGCAAGGCGGGGCCCTTTGCCCTTCCACCCTGTCATGGCCGCAAAAACGTTTGTGCGGCCGCATTTTTTTTGCCTATAGTCCCTTTGAAAATAATCATGTGGCGGAAACAGGGGCCGAAAAAAGGGACCAGCCGACCACGCAGGGGGATGCACCGAATGATCCGTTCGGAACTTATTCAGAAGATCGCAGATGAAAACCCGCACCTGACACAGCGCCATGTCGAGCGGATCGTGAACACCGTGTTCGAGGAAATCATCGAGGCGCTTGCCAAGGGTGACCGGGTGGAACTGCGCGGGTTCGGGGCCTTTTCGGTGAAGGCGCGCGACGCCCGCGTCGGCCGCAACCCCCGCACTGGCGAGTCGGTGCAGGTCGAGGACAAGAAGGTGCCCTTCTTCAAGACCGGCAAACTGCTGCGCGACCGGCTGAACGGCAAGTAAGCCGGGCTTGCCCTTGGCCCCGCCGCGCCCGATAGTGGGCGCGACTCGATCTTGGGGGCCGGGATGATCCGCTATCTGCGTTACCTCTTTCTTGCGGTCCTGGCTCTTGGCCTTGTGACCGTGGCCATGGCCAACCGTGCCGTGGTGCAGGTCAAGGTGCTGCCGGATGATCTGGCGGCCTTTGTCGGGCTGCAGTGGCAGATGGATCTGCCCTTGTTCATCGTGATCTTCGGCGGTATCGGTGCCGGCCTGCTGATCGGCTTTGTCTGGGAATGGGTCCGCGAAAGAAAGCATCGTTCTACCGCCAGCCGCAAATCGCGCGAGGTCGCCCGGCTGGAGCGAGAACTGGCCGTGATGAAGGACAGCACATCGATCCCCAAGGACGACGTTCTGGCGATCCTCGACAAACCGAAAGCCTGAGATGCCCGATATTCGTGTCAAGATCTGCGGGCTTCGCACCGAAGCCGATGTCGCCGCCGTGGCCGCCAGCGGCGCGGCCTATATGGGGCTGGTGTTCTTTCCCAAAAGCCCGCGCAACCTGACCATCGCAGAGGCCCGGGTTCTGGCCCTGGCCGCCCCCGTGGGGCTGGCCAAGGTGGCGCTGACGGTCAATGCCGATGACGCGCTACTGGACGCCATCATCGAGGCGATGCCCTTGGACATGCTGCAACTGCATGGCTCCGAAAGCCCCGACCGCGTGGCCGAGGTGCGGGCGCGCTATGGTCTGCCGGTGATGAAGGCGGTGGGCGTGGCCGATGAGGGCGATCTGGCCGCGGTTTTTGACTATTCGCTGGTGGCCGACCAGATTCTGGTCGATGCCAAGCCGCCGAAGAACTCGGTCCTGCCCGGCGGCAATGGCCTGTCCTTTGACTGGCGTCTGGTGGCCCAGCGCCGCTGGCTGCGCCCGTGGATGCTGGCCGGAGGGCTGACGCCTGAAAACGTGGCCGAGGCAATCCGGCTGACCAATGCCCGGCAGGTGGATGTGTCCTCGGGCGTGGAAAGCGCGCCGGGGGTCAAGGATGCCGCCCGGATCGCCGCCTTTGTCGCCGCCGCGCGACAGGATGGCCCGCCGCGGCTGCGCTGACCCTCAGCGATAGCGGCGAAACAGCCGGGTGCGGGTGTAAAGATCTTCCAGCCGCTTCATCCGCGCTTCGGTCACCGTCCAGGTCAGGCCCTGAACGGCGGCCAGCAACGCCTCGACCAGCACCATCAGCCCGGCATTGCTGTCCCAGGCCGAGGGCGCCTCGATATGGCAGGGCAGCACATGGGTGGCATGGGCGGCGGCGGGCGAAACCCAGCGGTCGGTGACCAGCACGATCTCGGCCCCCTGTTCGCGCGCGACCTCGGCCACCTGCAAGACCGCGTTCTCATAGCGGCGGATGTCGAACACCAACAGCACATCGCCCGGCTTCATGTCCAGCAGCGCCGGCGGCCAGGCGTTCGACATGTCCGACATCAGCTGCACCTCGGGGCGGATCACCTTCATCAGCGTGACAAAGTAATCGGCAATCGCATGGGTGATGCGCCCCCCCATGGCAAAGATGCGCCGCGTCGGATCGGCCAAAAGCGCCGCCGCCGCGTCAAAGGCCGCCGGATCGATCTGCGACACCGTGGCCTGCAGGTTTTCCATCACCGCCCCGGCAAAGCGCGAGAGCACATGCCCCTCGCCCGCCCCCGCCGCGCGGGCCTGCTTGACCAGGGGGGAGACGAGCATCGCCTCGACCTGCCCGCGCAGCGCGTGCTGGAAATCGGGATACCCCTTATAGCCCAGCTTTTGCACCAGCCGCACCACCGTGGGCGAGGAAACCCCCGCCGCCTGCGCCAGCGCGGTGATCGAACCCAGCGCCGCCACGGGGTAGTTTGACAGGATGTGGCTGGCCAATTGCCGCTCGGCCCGGGTCAGATCGGGCAGGGCAAGGCGCAACTCTTCGTCCATTGGTGCAGGTGCGGTCATCATGGGCCCCATTTTTGAAAGGATTGTAACAGAAAGTTTTCAAAAGAAACATTCTTGACAGATGGGGGCGCTGTGAAGGACCCTTTGATCAAACAGGGAGATGACTCGCAAAATGCGGGCGCAGGAATTGACAGAAGAGCCGGGCGTTTTCAGGCCCGTGATCGAAAACGCATCGGGCCAAAGCCCGATCTTGCTGGTATGCGAACATGCCTCGAACGCGATGCCGGCGCCTTGGGGCGATCTGGGGCTGACGGCCGAGCAGACCCGCGCCCATATCGCCTGGGATCCGGGCGCGCTGGGTTTGGCGCGGGGCCTTGCGCAGCGACTGGATGCCACGCTGATCCATGCCCCGGTCAGCCGCCTGATCTATGACTGCAACCGCGGCCCCGACATGCCCGGCGCCATGCCCGCGCGATCGGAAATCCACGACATTCCCGGCAACTCCGCCATCACCCCGGCCGAGCGTCTTGCCCGCACCCGCGCGGTCTATCAGCCCTGGGCCACCGCGCTGCACAACCTGATTGCCGACCGCATCGCGCTGGGGCGCCGTCCGGTCATCGTGACCATCCATTCCTTCACGCCCATCTATCACGGCAAGCCCCGCGCAGTGGAGTTCGGTATCATCCACGACGCCGCCCCCGCCCTTGCCCTTGCTGTTCTGGAGGCGGCGCGCGCGCTGACCGGCCTGAACGCCCGGTTGAACGAGCCCTATTCGGCTGCCGATGATGTGACCCACACGCTCAGACTGCACGCAACGCCCTATGGGCTGGAGAATGTGATGCTGGAACTGCGCAACGACCTCATCGCCACGCCCGAGGCCGAGGCCGCCATGGCCGAAACCCTGGCCCCGGTCATGTCGGCCGCCCTTGACAGCCTGCGGAGGCCCTTATGACCCACGCCCTGCCCCGCCCGCTGATCGTCTTTGTCCGGCTCGTCGACCGGATGAATTACGGTGTCGGCCGCTTCGCCATGTATCTCCTGTTCGCGCTGATGGCCGTGCTGATGTGGTCGTCCATCTCCAAGGCCTTCTTCAACCCCTCGCTCTGGACGCTTGAAATGGCCCAGTTCCTGATGGTGGCCTATTACATTCTGGGCGGGCCTTACGCGATGCAGATGGAGGCCCATGTCCGCATGGACCTGTTCTATGCCAAGCAATCGCCCAGACGCCGTGCGATCTGGGACGGGTTCACGGTCTTTGCCCTGATCTTCTACATGCTCGTGCTGATCTGGGGTGCGGCCGAAAGCCTTGGCTATTCGCTGGGCCTGAGCTGGGACGGGCTTTGGCCGCAGATCGGCCGGCTTGAACGCAGCCCCACGGCCTGGCGCCCCTATCTGTGGCCCATCAAGCTGGTCATGCTGATCGGCTTCACCCTCATGCTGCTTCAGGCTCTCTCGGCCTTCATCCGCGACATTGCCACCATCCGCGGGGAGACCATCTGATGCCGCAGGAAATGATTGCCATCCTGATGTTCTCGACCATGCTGCTTCTGATGATGACAGGGCAGCGGGTGTTCGGGATCATCGGCTTTGTCGCCGTGGTCGCCTCGATCGCGCTTTGGGGCACGGGCGGCCATACCATGGGCTTTTCAGCCTCGATGAAGCTGATGAAGTGGTATCCGCTCCTGTCGCTGCCGATGTTCGTCTACATGGGCTATGTGATGAGCGAGACACGGCTGGCCGAGGATCTTTACAAGATGTTCCACGTCTGGTTCGGCCCGGTTCCGGGCGGGCTGGCGATTGGCACGATCCTTCTGATGGTGCTGATTTCGGCGATGAACGGGCTTTCGGTGGCGGGCATGGCGATCGGGTCAACCATCGCGCTGCCGGAACTTCTGAAGCGCGGCTATGACAAGCAGATGGTGACCGGCACGATTCAGGCCGGCTCCTCCCTTGGTATCCTGATCCCGCCCTCGGTCGTGCTGGTGCTTTACGCCATGATCGCCCGCGCCCCAGTGTCGGAACTGTGGCTGGCGGGCGTGATGCCGGGCCTTCTGATGGCGGCCTTCTTCATCGCCTATATCGGCGTCCGGTCGGCCCTGAACCCGCGCCTTGCGCCGCCCCTTTCGGCCGAGGAACGCGCCTCGATCAGCTGGGCAGACCGGATTTCGACGCTGCGCGCGGGCATCCTGCCGCTGTTGATCTTTGCCGCCATGATGATCCCCTTCATCTATGGCTGGACCAGCCTTGTCGAAAGCTCGGTCATCGGCGTGGCCACAACAGTCGGCGCCGCCGTCATCAAGGGCCGGTTCAACTGGCAGGTGTTTGAGGTTTCGACCCGAAACACCCTTGGCATCTCCTGCATGTTCATGTGGATCATCCTTGCCGCCTTGGCCTTTGGCGCGGTGTTCGACGGCTTGGGCGCGGTGAAGGCGATTGACAGCCTGTTCACCGAAAAGATGGGCCTGAGCCCTTGGACCATCCTGATCCTGATGCAGCTGTCCTTCCTGATCATGGGCATGTTCCTGGACGATACCGCGATGCTGGTGATCGTGGCCCCGCTTTATGTGCCGCTGGTGGCGCGCCTTGACCTGGGCATCCCGCCGGATCAGGTGCTGATCTGGTATGGCGTGCTTTACACCATCACCTGCCAGATCGCCTATCTGACGCCGCCCTTTGGCTATAACCTGTTCCTGATGCGGGCCTTTGCACCGCCAGAAATCACCATGGGCGACATCTACAAATCCGTGACGCCCTTTGTGTTGGTCATGGCGGGCACGCTCGTGCTGATCATGGCCTTCCCCGAGATTGCTCTTTGGCTGCCAAACACCATTTATCCTGACTGAAGCACCTGAGAGGCGGCCGAACCGCCTCCACCCATCCAACAAGGAGTTTGAACCATGACCACCAGACGTTCCTTCCTGACCAAAGGTGCCCTTGCCGGGGCTGCGGCGGTTGCCGCCCCCTTGGCCGCGCCGTCCGTGGTGCGCGCGCAAGAGGTCATCAAGTGGCGGATGCAGACCTATGCCGGGGCCGCCCTGGGCGAGCAGGTCGCCAAGCCCGCCGTTGACGCCTTCAACCGCATGGCGAAGGGGCAGATGGAGATCGAGCTGTCCTTCGCAGACCAGCTTGTTCCCACGGGCGAGCTGTTTCAGGCCATGCAGAACGGCACCATCGACTGCGTGCAGTCGGACGATGACTCCATGGCATCGCCCACCGAGGTGACGGTCTTCGGCGGCTATTTCCCGCTGGCGCTGCGCTATTCGCTGGATGTGCCGGCGCTGTTCACCAAATACGGGCTGAAGCAGATTTGGGAAGAGGAATACGCCAAGGTCGGCGTCAAGCATATTTCGGCCGGGGCCTGGGACCCCTGCCATTTCGCCACCAAGGACCCGATCAACAGCCTGGCCGACCTGCAGGGCAAGCGCGTCTTTACCTTCCCGACCGCAGGCCGCTTCCTGACCCAGTTCGGCGTGGTGCCGGTCACCCTGCCGTGGGAAGATATCGAAGTGGCGATGCAGACGGGCGAGCTGGATGGCATCGCCTGGTCGGGGATCACCGAGGTCTATACCGTGGGCTGGTCGAACGTGACCAACTACTTCCTCACGAACAATATCTCGGGCGCGTGGATTGGCCATTTCTTCGCCAACATGGACCGCTGGAATGCCCTGCCGCCGCATCTGCAGGACATGCTGTCGGTCTGTTTCGAACAGTCGCACTACTATCGCCAGCATTGGTATTGGGCGGGTGAGGCCGACCTGCGCCTCAATGGCGGCAAGCTGCAGCTGACCTCGATCCCCGATGAGGAGTGGAAAACCGTCGAAGAGGCCGCCGTCAAGTTCTGGGACGAAATCGCCGCGGAATCCGAGGTCAAGGCCAAGGTCGTGGCGATCTTCAAGCAGTATAACGAAGTGATGAACAAGGCCGGCCGCCCCTATCGCTATGGCTGATCTGCGACCGGGATGGGCAGATTGCCCATCCTACGGGTGAAACGCGCCTCCCTCCCCCCTTCGTGGGGGAGGGATGGGGAGGGGGGGATCCCCCGAAAGGACGACCATGACCGACGCCTGCGATTGCTGGCCCAGAAAACCTGAATTCGGAGGCGGGCACGGCTAGGGCCGACGCCCCGTCCAGCGCCTTTTGCGCCATCCGAAACCTGAATTTATGAGGCCAATATGCCCGGAACACTGACCCTTGACGCCCTGA
>JALQYS010000234.1 GCA_023254015.1 Paracoccaceae bacterium | reverse complement strand
GCAGGGCGTGCGGTCGGGCGTTACACCACCACCGCCGCGCCGGTTTCGGCCGGGCCGACGCTGCGGCGGAAGGTTTCGAAAAGCTCGCGCCCGATGCCATGGGCGTTTGCCGACAGATCCTGGCGCACCGGGTCGCGGGCGGCAAGGTCTGCCTTGACGCTCAGCGTGCCCGTAACCGCATCCAGCCGGATCACGTCGCCATCCCGCAGCCGCGCCAGGGGGCCGCCGGTCGCAGCCTCGGGCGAGACATGGATTGCGGCGGGCACTTTTCCCGAGGCGCCCGACATCCGGCCGTCGGTGACCAGCGCGACTTTCAGCCCGCGCTCTTGCAGGACTGTCAGGAGGGGCGTCAGCGAATGGAGTTCCGGCATGCCATTGGCTTGTGGGCCCTGAAAGCGCAGCACCACCACGGTGTCGCCGGTGAATTCCCCCGCCTTGAAGGCGGCCTTCACGGCCTCCTGATCGTGGAACACACGTGCCGGGGCCTCGACAACGTGGCGTTCCGGCGCGACGGCCGAGACCTTGATGACGCCGCGGCCAAGGTTGCCCGCCAACTGCCGCAGCCCGCCCGTCGGCTGGAACGGGTCGGCCGCCGGGCGGAGGATCTTGTCGTTCAGGCTGGCGGCCGGGCCGTCCACCCAGATCAGGTGGCCCGCGTCCAGCCGGGGCTCTTGCCGGTAGGCGCCCAACCCGTCGCCCGCCACCGTTTTCGCGTCGCCATGCAAAAGCCCTGCGTCGAGCAGCTGTCCGATCAGGAATTGCATCCCGCCGGCGGCGTGAAAATGGTTCACATCGGCCAGACCGTTGGGATAGACCTTGGCCATCAGCGGCACGGCGGCGGAAATCTCGTCGAAATCCTCTAGGTCCAGGATCACCCCGGCCGCGCGGGCCATGGCGGGCAGGTGCAGCACGAGGTTGGTCGACCCGCCTGTGGCCATCAGCCCGACGATGCCGTTGACGAAGGCCCGTTCGTCCAGAATCTCGCCCGCCGGGCGGGGGTCATGCCTCAGGGCGGTGATCTCGGCCGCGCGGCGCACGGCCTGCACGGTCAGCGCCGCGCGCAGGGGCGTGCCGGGATTGACGAAAGAGGCGCCGGGCAGATGCAGGCCCATCACCTCCATCAGCATCTGGTTGGTGTTCGCGGTGCCGTAGAAGGTGCAGGTGCCGGGGCCGTGATAGCTGGCCATCTCGGCGGCCATCAGCTCGGCCCGGCCCACCTTGCCCTCGGCGTAAAGGTTGCGCACCCGCGCCTTTTCGTCATTCGGCAGGCCCGAGGTCATCGGCCCGGCTGGCACAAAGATCGCCGGCAGATGGCCAAAGGTCGCCGCCGCGATCACAAGACCCGGCACGATCTTGTCGCAGACGCCGAGGAAGAGGGCGGCGTCAAAGGTGTTGTGGCTAAGCGCCACCCCCGCCGCAAGGGCGATGACATCGCGGGAGAACAGCGACAGTTCCATCCCCGGCTGGCCCTGGGTCACGCCATCGCACATGGCAGGAACCCCGCCCGCGACCTGCGCCGTGGCACCCGCCTCGGCAGCGGCGGCGCGGATCAGCTTGGGGTAATCCTCATAGGGCTGATGGGCCGAAAGCATGTCGTTATAGGCGGTGATGATTCCGATATTCGGAACCCGCCCCTCGGCCAGCGCAGTCTTTTGGGCGCTCATCGCGGCATAGGCATGGGCCTGATTGCCACAGGCCAGATGTCCGCGCGCAGGCCCCGCGCGGCCCGCCGCCGCGATCCGCGCCAGATAGGCGGTTCGGCTGGCCTTCGAACGGGCGCGGATGCGGTCGGTGACGCGCGCAATGGTCGGATGCAGCGGCATGGCCCCTCGTCTGGAAGTCGTGATGGATCGGCCGGAAAAGGCCGGGCGGTCGTCTGTCAAAACCCTGGCAGAATATGTTAGCGCTAACCGATTTTGTTGCACAGGGCCTGCCCCTGCAGCAAGTCCAAAGAGCGGGTCAAAGGGGCTGATTCCCCCAAAATGCACAGATCACGGCGCAAAGCGGCCACATTCCGGGGACATTAACCACAACAAGCCTGTGGGGGGCCACTCAAGAAAGGGTTCCAGCATGACCTCGCTTCGCCGCCTGTCCATGATTCTCGTCGCCTTGGGCCTGTCGGCCTGCGTGTCGGCCCATGATCCGGCCACGCGCGGCACGTCGGTGACCGGCGATCTTTCCGGCGCCACCTCGCAATCGACCGGCACGCCGGTTGACCCTGAGGCGGTTTATCTGATGGCGCAATTCGATGTCGAGGCGATCCGCGTGACCGTGCCCCGGACGCTGAAGGTGTCCGAGGCCAATACCTTCAAGCCGAGGGCCGATATCGTCTGGCGCGGAGAGCCGCGCGGCGACCGCCACCTGCAGGTGGCCCGGATCTTCGAAGAGGCTATGGCAAATGGCACCGCCGCCATGCAGAAGGGCCGCAAGGTGGATATCGAGGTGCAGGTGACGCGCTTTCATGCGCTGACCGAAAAGACCCGCTACACGATCGGCGGCGTGCATGAGATGCGCTTTCTCCTGACCGTGCGCGACGTGGTCACGGGGGCGGTTCTGGATGGCCCGCGCGAGGTTGTGGCGGATGTGAAGGCCTCGGGCGGGGCGGCGGCGATTGCCGAGGATGAGGCCGGGCGCACGCAGCGCGTGGTGACCGTCGAGCGGCTGGCGCAGGTCATCCGGCGCGAGCTTTCGGCCCCGGCCACGCAAGAGATGATCGTGTCGCGGCTGGCGACGCCGGTGGTGCTGGTCTCTCAGTAAGCGGCTTTTCGCCCGGCAGCAAACAGGGTAAGGGGAGGTCATGATGACCTCCCCTTCTTCGCATGACGAGCCCGCCCCGCGCAGCCGCCCCGTGGTCCGCCTGAAACCCAAGGCCGAGGCCCGGGCGATTCGCCACGGCTTCCCTTGGGTCTATTCCGACGAGCTGGTCACCGACCGGCGCACGCAGGGCCTTGCCCCTGGCGCGCTGGCGGTGCTGGAAGATGGCGAGCGGCGACCCCTGGGCCTTGTCACCGTCAACACCAAATCCAGAATCATCGCCCGGATGCTGGACCGCGACCCCGAGGCGGTGATTGACGAGGCCTGGTTTGCGGCCCGGCTGACGCGGGCGCTTGCGCTGCGCGAGCGGCTGTTCGACGCGCCCTTCTACCGGCTGATCCATGCCGAGGCGGATGGCCTGCCGGGCGTGGTGATCGACCGGTTCGGAGATGCCGCCGTGATCCAGCCCAACGCCGCCTGGGCCGAGGCGCATTTCGATCTGCTGCTGGCCGCGCTGTGCCGGGTGACCGGGGTGCGCCGGGTGGTCAAGAATGGCACCGGCCGGGCGCGCGGGCTGGAGGGGCTGGCCGAAGAGACCGCGCTGGTGGCAGGCCAGATCGACGCGCCCATCGCCGTGCCGATGAACGGCGCCACCTATATGGCCGACCTGATGGGCGGGCAGAAAACCGGTCTCTTCTATGACCAGCGCCCGAACCATGCCTTTGCCGCCCGTCTGGCCAGGCGCGCGCGCGTGCTGGACGTCTTCACCCATGTCGGCGGCTTTGCGCTGGCGGCGCTGGCCGGCGGGGCGCAATCGGCGCTGGCTGTCGATGCCTCGGCCGCCGCGCTGGCGCTGGCGGGGCAGGGGGCCACGGCTTCGGGCTTTGGCGAGCGGTTCACCACCCGTCAGGGCGATGCCTTCGAGGTGCTGGAGGCGTTGGGGGCCGAGGGCGCGCGCTTTGATCTGGTGATCTGCGACCCGCCCGCCTTTGCGCCGGCCAAGCCCGCGCTGGAGGCGGGTCTGCGTGCCTATGAACGCATCGCCCGTCTGGCCGCGCCCCTGGTCGCGCCGGGGGGCTATCTGGTGTTGTGCTCCTGCAGCCATGCCGCCGATCTGACCTCTTTCCGCAATGCCTGCGCGCGCGGCATCGGGCGCGGCGGGCGGCGGGGGCAGATCATCCACACCGGCTTTGCCGGGCCAGATCACCCGGTTCTGCCGCAACTGGCCGAAAGCGGATATCTCAAGGCGCTGGTGTTCCATCTGGATGGCTGACGCGCGCCTCCTCGTCCGATTTCTTCGGCTCGTCGGCAGCCCACGACGAGAAGCGCAGCGCCCGAGGAGTGCGGCGTGAAGGCGGTTCTTGACGCCTGCGTGCTGTTTCCCACCGTGCTGCGGGAAATCCTGCTGGGGGTTGCTGCGCGCGGGCTTTATCAGCCGGTCTGGTCCGAGCGGATCCTTTGCGAATGGGTGCGCGCCACGGCCAAGCTGGGCGAGGTCGCGGCGATTGAAGCCGAGGCGCAGGCCACCCTGGTCCGTCTTGCCTTTCCACAGGCCATGACCCGCGCGCAGCCCAACATCGAGGCGCGGCTCTTGCTGCCCGATCCGGCCGATGTGCATGTGCTGGCCGTGGCCATCGCCGCGCAGGCCGATGCCATCATCACCTTCAATGCGCAGGATTTTCCCCGGCCCGTTCTGGCCGATGAGGGGCTGATCCGCCTCGACCCTGATCAGCTCTTGTGTCAGCTTCATGCCCAGCACCCGGGCGAGGTGGCGCAGGTGGTGGCCGATGTCCATGCCACGGCACAGCGGATGCTGGGCGAGGTCATTCCCCTGAAATCGCTGATGAAGCGCGCCCAGTTGCGGCGGCTGGGCAAGGCGATGCAGGCGGCCGGCTGATCCGACGGGTTGGCCCGCGGGGCCCCCGCGCGCACATGGGCGCGTCAGCCCGCCGTGCCCCAGCGCGCCTCCATCGCCTCGATCGCGGCAATACGTTCGGCCACTTTCGGGTGGCTGCGCAGCCAGACCGGAATCTCGGCCCCCGGCGCGCCGGTCAGCCGGTCCAACTTGAGAAACAGCGACTTTTGCGGTGCCGTGCCGATTCCAGCCTTGGTCAGCAGGGCGCTGGCATAGGCGTCGGCCTCGAATTCGTCGCGGCGCGACAGCCGCGCCATCAGCGCGGTGGAGATCAGATTGGCGATCCAGATGCCGATGAAGGGCAAGAACCGGTTCAGAAAGGCCGACAGCACCACAAAGACCGCGTTCTGCCCGGTGAAATCGATCATCCGCCGCCGGATATGGCCAAGTGCGACATGCCCCAGCTCATGCGCGATGACGCTGGCAAGCTCTTCGCTGGTGACCGCCCCGCGCGCCCGGGCTGCCAGAAACCCCCGTGTCAGGAAGATATGCCCATCGGGCGAGGCCAGGCCATTCACCGCGTCGATCTCGAACACCCGCAGCTGGATCTCTGGCAGGTCCAGCGCGGCGGCCAGTCTTTTGGCCAGCGCGTTGATTTCCGCATCGACCAGCGGGCGCGAATTGGCCTGCAGCATCCGCCGGGTCTGCCAGACCGAAAAGCGCAGCATCAAAAGGGCATAGCCGATGGCCAGAAGGAACGGGGCGAGTTTCAGCAACATGCCCCAGATATGGGGCATTGGGCTGCTAACGCAACGCCTTGATGCCGCGTCCGATGCCTTCCAGCGTCATCGGAACCATCTGGCCCCCAAAAATGTCGCGGATCAGGCGGATTGAGGGGGTATACTGCCAGTGCTGTTCGGGCACCGGGTTGATCCACAGATGGTTCGGCCACTGCGTGCAGGCCCGGTTGAGCCAGACCTGACCGGCCTCGGGGTTCCAGTGTTCGTTCGCGCCGCCGGGATGCAAGATCTCATAGGGGCTCATGCTGGCGTCGCCCACGAAGATGCATTTGTAATCCGCGCCATAGGTGCGCAGCACCTCGGCCGTGGGCAGCTGCGCGTCCCAGCGCCGGGCATTGTCGCGCCAGACGCCTTCATAAAGGCAGTTGTGAAAGTAGAACGGCACCAGATGCTTGAATTCGGCGCGCGCGGCCGAAAACAGCTCTTCCATGACCTGAACGTAAGGGTCCATGCTGCCGCCGACGTCCAGAAACAAGAGCACCTTCACCGCATTGCGCCGTTCGGGACGGGTCTGCACATCCAGCCAGCCATGTTCGGCGGTGGCGCGGATCGTGCCGTCCAGAT
>JALQYS010000212.1 GCA_023254015.1 Paracoccaceae bacterium | reverse complement strand
CTGACTGATGCCCCTGCCAGCCAGTTGAAGATCGCGGAACTGCCCGTGGCCCCCGAAGGAGCCGAGATTTCGCGGGTGGATGTGGTGATCCGCCTGAAAAAGGCCTGAAAACCCCTCCTCGTCGCCGTTCCGGCGCTCGTCGTGGCGCAGGGGGCCTAGTGCAAATCCGGCACACCCCGGTCTGCCATGCCGATCTGCAAGGCCCGCCCGATGCGATGGGCCAGCTCTGACCAGCTTTGCGCAGTTTCCGGCCGCAAGTGCCTTTTCAGCGCCGAATCGAACAGCCCCAGCCAGATGTCGAACATCGGCGCGCGCACATTCCCCGCCTTGCGGTGGACGGCCAGCGGATTGCCGTCATAACCCCGCTCCAGCAGGATGGCGTTGCGCCAGAACCGGGCGATCTTCTCCTCATGCGCGGGCCAATCGGTCACATGGGCCGCAAAGACCGGGCCAAGGCCGGGGTGTTCCCGGATCGCGGCATAGAACTCTGTCACCACAAGAGTGATCTCTTCGGCGGTGATGGGAAATCGGGGTGGAAGGGCGCTGGTCATGGTCCGGGCAGCTTGCGCCTGTCTTGCCCAGCGGGCAAGCGGCACCATCGCCGCACCCCCTTTGACCTTCGCAGCCCGCCTCCCTATAACGCAGGGCATGAGCCGCATATCCGTGCCCCTTCGCCGAATTAGCGGCCCGGCGTCCTGACTGGGCGCCGGGACCATGGCGGGTTGCCCACCCGCGCCACGACCGAACCTCACGCCGATTCCCGCTTTCAAGGACCGCATCCGATGTGCGCCGACACGCCCGAGACCGACTATCGCACCACCGTCTTTCTGCCCGAAACCGATTTCCCGATGCGCGCGGGCCTTCCCCAGCGCGAGCCTGACTGGCTGGCCCGGTGGGAGCGGATCGGCATCTATGACCGCCTGCGCGCCAAGCGCGGCCGCAAGGATTTCACCCTGCATGACGGCCCTCCCTATGCCAACGGGCATCTGCACATCGGTCACGCGCTGAACAAGATCCTGAAGGACATGGTCGTGCGCAGCCAGCAGATGATGGGCCGCGATGCCCGTTACGTGCCGGGCTGGGATTGCCACGGCCTGCCGATCGAATGGAAGGTCGAGGAACAGTACCGCAAGAAGAAGCTGAACAAGGACGAGGTTCCTCCGCAAGAATTCCGCGCCGAATGCCGCGCCTATGCCCAGGGCTGGGTCGACGTGCAGCGCGAACAGCTCAAGCGGCTGGGGATCATGGGCGACTGGGACAACCCCTACCTGACCATGGATTTCCAGGCCGAAGCGACGATCGTGGCCGAACTGCTGAAGTTCGCCGCGAACGGCATGCTCTATCGCGGGGCCAAGCCGGTGATGTGGTCGCCCGTCGAGAAAACGGCGCTGGCCGAAGCCGAGGTGGAATACGAGGACATCACTTCGACCCAGATCGACGTGGCCTTTGAAATCGTGGAATGCCTTAGCGAGCCGAGCCTCGTCGGAGCTTTCGCGGTCATCTGGACCACCACTCCTTGGACAATCCCCACGAATCAGGCGCTCGCATACGGGCCCGAGGTCGAATACGTCGTTTCCGAAATCCAAGGTCGTCGATATGTTTACGCACTTCAGCTGGAAAGTGCGCTCCTGTCCCGTCTGGGGGTTGAAAGCGTTGATAAGGGCTTCGGTCCTCTGAAGCCCGGCGTCCTCGCGTCTGCCGTCGCCCGCCACCCGATGCACGAATTGGGCGGGTTCTTTGCCCGCCCGCGTCCGTTCCTGCCGGGCAGCTTTGTCACCACCGACAGCGGCACGGGCCTGGTCCACATGGCCCCCGATCA
>JALQYS010000157.1 GCA_023254015.1 Paracoccaceae bacterium | reverse complement strand
GGGCTCGCTTTACGACCACGTCCGCGCCTTGGGCCATGTGCCGACCCACGCCGTGCAGCGGGTTTCGGCCGCCAATCTGAAAGTCTCCGAGGCCCAGCTTCTGAACATGGAGGCGGGACAGGCCGTGCTGCGCATCGACCGGACCGGCTATCTTGCCACGGGTCGGCCGGTCGAGTTCACCCGCGGGCTTTACCGGTCGGACATCTACGATTTCATCGCCGAATTGCGGCTGGATGCCAGCCCTGGCGGTCACTCTGACTGAACCACCTCGACAAAAGCCGCCTGTCCGTCGGCAAAGCGCGCAATCACCAGGGGGCCGCGCGCAGGCTCCCATTCGCTGTGCTTATGGCTGTTGCGCGGCAGAAGATGCGTCAAGCCCGAAACCGGCTGGCCGTTGATGGTCAATCCGTCGATGGCATGGTCGGCGCTGATCGTTACCTCGATCATGCCATCGCCCGTGGTGCGGGCGGTCGCCTGCAACAGGGGGCGGTGATCTGACATCGGCTGCGGCATCACGGGAACCGGCCCCAGATCGGGCGTGCGGGGCGGCGGAATGCGAAACCGGCCCAGCGCCTCAAAAGCCGCGCCAAGCGCCAAGAGCGCCGCATCGTCCCACCCGCGCCCGGCAAAGGTCAGCCCGGCGGGCATGCCGGTATCGGCCATGACCCCCATCGGCACGGTGACCGTCGGCACCCCCATGTGGCGGATCGCCAGATTGCCATTGGCAACCCAAACCCCGTTCCGCCAGGCCAGATCAGCCGAGGCGGGGTTCACATCGGCATCCGCCGGAGCAACGTCTGCCACCGCCGGAAAGACCACGGCATCAAGGCCAAGCGCGTCCGTCCAGTCATCAAGATCCACCTTCCGCGTGGCCTCCAGCCCGGCAAAGCCTTCGGCGAGATGCGGAATGTCGCGCAAATCACCGGGCGGATGCGCGCGGGCCTGCGCAGGATAATCGGCGATATCGTCGTCAAAGCCGGTATAGCGGTCAGCCAAGGCGCCTTCAGGCCGTGGGAAAATCTTCGAGCCATCGATCATGGAGAGATGATTCATTCCATCCATACCGTTGTTTTTCAGGAAGTCATCCCAAGACCACACGGATAGATCGACGATTTCACGCCGAAGATAATCAGCGCCGACCAAACCCCGCGTCGTGATCTTGGGCGCACCGGGCCGGTCGCCCTCATAGTTCGAAACCAGCGGAAAATCGACCTCAACCACTTCGGCCCCGGCCGCCTCCATCACGGCCCGAGCCTTTGCCCACAGCGCCATGATCGACGCGCGGGTTTCAATCCGCTGTCCGGTCGGCCCGCCGATACCGGGGCTTTCGGCCGTGCCCGCCAAGGGGTCGGCGTTGATATACATCTTCGGCACACCAAGCCGCTTGCCCTGCAATGAGCCGTTCAGCGCCGTGTAAGACGCAGGCCGATGATCTGCCACTTTCGGGATCGCGACCCAAGGCTGCCGCCGCCACAGATCGCCCCGCGTCTCGGGATCTTCTGCGACGATGACCTCCAGCACCTCCAGCATGTCGGCCATGGTCCGGGTATGCGGCACCACCACATCCATTGTCGGCACCAGGGGCCAGTTCCCGCGCACCGAGATCACCCCCCGCGACGGCGTATAGGCGCAAAGCCCGTTGTTTGCCGCAGGGGCCCGGCCGGATGACCAGGTTTCCTCACCCAGACCAAAGGCCGCGAAACTGGCCGCCGTGGCCGTGCCCGATCCGTTCGACGAACCCGAGGCAAAGGCAGCCGTCAGCCAGTCGGCCGAATAGGGGCTTTCAGCCCGGCCATATACCCCGCGCTGCATGCCGCCATTGGCCATGGGTGGCATGTTGGTCAGCCCGATCAGCACCGCCCCCGCCGCCCGCAGCCGTTCAATGGCAAAGGCGTCCTCATTCGCCACCAGCCCCGCAAAGGCGGGCGATCCGGCGGCCACCGTCAGCCCCCGCACCTTGAAACTGTCCTTGGCCGTATAGGGAATCCCATCCAGCGGACCGAAGGTTTCGCCCCGCGCCCGCCGCAGATCCGACGCGCGGGCCTCGTCGAACATCGCCGGATTCAGCACCGGAACCGCGTTCAGATGCGGGCCGCTGCGATCATAGGCGGCGATCCGGTCAAGAAAGGCCGCCACCAGCGCGACCGAAGTGGTGCGCCCGTCTTCCAGCGCCGCCCGCAGATCGGCAATGCGGGCCTCGACCACATTCATGCCGACCACCCGGCCTTGGGCTGCTGCTGGGTGATGCAATGCACCCCGCCCCCCCGGGCAAACAACTCGCGCGCGTCTACCGGCACGATCCGGCGGCCGGGATAGGCGGCGGCCAGAACCTCCATCGCGCGGGCATCGGCGCGGGGTTCGCCAAAAGCGCAGGCGATGACGGCACCATTGATGACCAGATGGTTCACATAGCTGTAGTCCACGAATCCATGCGCATCGCGCAAGATCTCGGGCGCGGGCAGGGACAGGATCTCCAGCTTGCGGCCCTGCGCATCGGTTTCGGCCTGCAACTGGGCGCGGATCGCGGCCATGGTGGCGTGGTCGGGGTGGTCGGGATTGGACTGATCATGCACCAGCACCTTGCCCGGCGCGGGGAAGGTGGCCACGATATCAACATGGCCCCGGGTGCCAAAGGTGTCATAGTCGCGCGCCAGCCCCTTGGGCAGCCAGATCGCCTTTTCGGTGCCAAGCGTGCGGGCCATTTCCGCCTCGACCCGGGCCTTGTCGGCATGGGGGTTTCGGTCGGGGTCAAGCTGCACCGTCTCGGTCAGAAGGATCGTGCCCTCGCCATCCACGTGGATGCCGCCCCCCTCATTCACCAGGAGCGAGGGGATGACCGGCACGCCGACGATCCCGGCGATAAAGGCGGCAAGTCCCCGGTCATGGGTGGCCGAAGTCCAGTCGCCGCCCCCCCAGCCGTTGAAGATCCAGTCCACCGCCGCCAGACCACCCTTCTCATCCAGCACAAAGGTCGGCCCGGGGTCGCGCATCCAGAAATCGTCAATCACCCGTTCGACAATCTCGATCCCCGCGCCCAGCATCCGCCGCGCCCGGGCGGTTTCCGACGGGTCGACGATCATGGTCACCGGCTCATGTTCGGCGATGGCATGGGCAACGGCCGTCCAGGCGGCATAGCCCGCCTCGCGTTCGGCCAGGGTTTCGCCCAAGGTCTGACCTTCGCGCGGAAAGGCCATCCAGATCCGGTCTTGCGGGGCGGTTTCGGGGGGCATGATCCAGCGCATGGCGTATCCTTTGGCGGGGGCTTGGCCAAAGGCTACGCGCAGATATGATCAAACTTCAAGCCCGCAGAGGCCATGAAAAAGGCCCCCGGACGCGCCGGGGGCCAAAGAAGCCGTCAGTGCACGATCACCTCGGACGGGCGCGGCCGGCGCGAGGCGGACACCCGATCGCCGATCACCAGACCCTCGGGGCCAGCGGTGATCTTGATGGTCGCGCCATCCAGAACATCGCCCGCAAGGATCATTTCGGCCAGCGGGTCTTGCAGGTGGCGCTGGATCACCCGTTTCAGCGGGCGCGCCCCAAAGACCGGATCATAGCCTTCGTCCGCCAACCAGGCACGGGCCTCGGCGTCAAGGTCAAGCGTGATCTTGCGGGCCGCAAGGCGCTTTTCCAGACGGCGCAGCTGGATGGTCACGATCCCATCCATATCCGCCCGGTTCAGCCGGTCAAAGATGATCTGCTCGTCCAGGCGGTTCAGGAACTCGGGCCGGAAGTGGGCGCGCACCGCCTCTTCAACCTCGCGCCGCGCGGCCGTGGGGTCTGCCCCTTCGGGCAGTTCTGACAAGGCCCGCGCCCCAAGGTTCGAGGTCAGCACGAT
>JALQYS010000143.1 GCA_023254015.1 Paracoccaceae bacterium | reverse complement strand
AGAAGTAGACAATTTTCATTTTCACCTCCTTTAGGTGTGGATATAAGTATAGCCCCGCGAGGGGGCTATGTCTAACCGAACTGCTTGTACATGTTGACGATGTTGGAGTTCGGGTTGCCGGTGTAGTCAGGTGGCGGCTCGATCTTCTTCTGAGCACGAAGCTGGTCTGTGCGGTTTTGAGCCTGCGTACCTTGCGCCACCTGCCAGCGCAAACACGGCCAGAAAGGTCATCGCGCCAGCGGTGAACAGGGTCAGCCAGGCCGTCGGCCCCGACGGCGGCACCACGGCATCGGCGGGCTCGGCAGGCAAGAGGCGGGAAAGGAAGGCAGGCGCGTTCACAGGTCGGCCCCCGCCAGTTGCACCCGCCGCTTGGCGATGCGCAAGACGCGCGCCGGCACCTGTGCCTTGGCCTGCCGGATCAGGTTCAGATCATGCGTTGCCACCAGCACCGTCTTGCCCATGCGGTTCAACTCGACCAGGAGGGTCAGCAGCCGCAGCGACATCTCCCAATCCAGATTGCCCGTCGGCTCGTCGGCCAGAATCACATCGGGCCCCATGATGACTGCCCGCGCCAGCGCCGCCCGCTGCCGTTCGCCCCCCGAGAGCGATGGCGGCAGGGCATGGGACAGCCGCTCCAGCCCGACCCAGGCCAGCAGGTCGCGCACATCCGCCGCCCCCTGCCTGCCCGCAACCGTCAGCGGCAGTTCGACATTGGCCGCCAGCGGCAGGTGATCCAGAAACTGGCAATCCTGATGCACGACCCCGATCCGCCGGCGCGTCATCGCCACATCGTCGCGCGACAGGCCCGTCACGTCGCGGTCAAACAGCGTCACATGGCCCGCCGTCGGATAGAGTTCGGCATAGCACAGCTTCAGAAAGGTGCTCTTGCCCGCGCCCGAAGGCCCGGTCAGGAAATGGAAAGACCCCGGCGCAAGACGCAGCGAGATGTCCGAAAGCAACTCGCCCCCGCCGTAATTGTAAGCCACATTTTCAAAGGCGATCACGCCAACCCCTCGAAGCATCAGCCCGGTTTCGCCCGGATACTCGCCGAAGGGCGCACGGGTTTCAATCGGCCCCGTCCCTGTTTCTCTGACAAAGGCTTGGACTGGACCGATATCGTTGTTACAACACCGGCACAGAGACGATTAACCCGTGGCCGGATGGTTCAGGATGCGCCTTGTTTGCCCAAATTGCGATGCGGAATACGAGGTGGACGTCTCGGCCATCCCCGAGTCCGGGCGCGACGTGCAATGTTCGAACTGCGGGCATGGCTGGTTTCAGCTGCCCCCGGGCCTTGAAGAAGAGCTTGCCGCCGAGGAGGCGCTGTTCGAACCGCCACCGCCGCCCGCAGAGCCCCCCCCTGCCGACGCGCCGGACGAGGATCTGCCACCGCCCCCTGCGGCTGCCCCCGCCGTCCCCCGGGCGCTGGATGAAAGCCTCTTGGCCGTCCTGCGCGAAGAGGCCGAACGCGAGGCGAATGCCCGCCGGTCCGAATCCCCACCCGTGATCGAAACCCAGGTCGAACTGGGCCTTGCCGATCCGATGCCCGAACCGGCCGCGCCCGAACCGGCGTGGGCTGAACCCTCCGCCGCGGCCCCCGTCGAGTCCGATCCGGTGGCCGACCGCATCGCGCGGATCAAGGGCGTCGCGCCCGCCGCTGCGACCCGGCCCACCTCGCGCCGCGAGATGCTGCCCGAGATCGACGAAATCAACACCACCTTGCGCGCAGCGTCTGAACGGCGAGGCGGCGAGGCCGGGGCGGTTGCCAACAGCCTGCCCGGCGCCGGGGCGTCCTCGTTCCGCAGCGGCTTTCTTCTAATGATCCTGGCCGCGCTGGTGGTTCTGGCGCTTTACGTCATGGCTCCGAAACTGGCCCAGCAGATCCCGGCCGCCAAGGGCGCGCTTGAGAGCTATGTCGGCATGATCGACGGGCTGCGTCTGTGGCTAAACGGCTTGCTGCGCGGATAGGTCGGCGCGGCTTTCAGGCTTACCAGCGGTCCAGCGCCGCCTCGTCGGCCTCTTTGGCCGCCACCCATTCCACGCCGTCCGCGCCGATTTCCTTTTTCCAGAACGGCGCGCGGGATTTCAGGTAGTCCATCAGGAATTCCGCCGCGGCAAAGGCATCGGCCCGATGCGGGGCGGCGGTGGCCACCATCATGATCGGCTCGCCCGAGCGCAACAGCCCATGGCGATGGATCACCAGCGCATCCACCAGGGACCAGCGTGACATGGCCTGATCCATGATCGCGCCGATCGCCTTTTCGGTCATGCCGGGATAATGTTCGATCTCCATCGCCGACAGCCGGCCCGCATTGTCGCGCACCAGCCCGGTAAAGGTGACAACCGCCCCGGCCCCCGGCACCGACGCGGCGAAGGCATTGGCCTCAGCCCCCAGATCGAACGCCTCTGCCTGCACCGAAAGCCGCATCTCAGCCTCCTGTCATCGGCGGAAAGAACGCCACTTCGCGCGCGCCTGCAAGTGGCGCGTCAAACCCCGTCAACTGCTGATCCACGGCCACCCGCAGGCTGGTCTTGTCGGCAAAGGCCAGCGCATGCCCGTCCGAGCGCGCCTCGAGTTCGGCCACCAGATCGGCCACGGTCGCAGCGGTGCTTTCCACCCGCTCGCGGTTGGTGCCGATGCGTTCACGCAGCCAGGCGAAATACAGAACGTCGATCATTTGTCATCCCGCAGATAGGGCAGCGACTTGCGGAAATACTCCCACCCGGTCAGCGCCGTCAGAAAAGCGGCGACCCACATCAGAACCAACCCGGCATCCCCCGCCAGCGAGGCGCAATCGCGCTGACCACAGGCGCGCACCGGATCGGCCAGACCTGCGGAAACCGCATCGGCATATTGTTCGGGCGTCATGCCCTTCATGGCAACGCCGTTCAGATATTCCAGTCCGGTCCCCAGGAACATGATGGCAATCGCCACCATCTGCGCCGTGGTTTTCCATTTGGCGAGCTTGGTCACCTTCAGCGTCCCTGCCGAGGCACCCAGAAACTCGCGCAGGCCCGAGACAAAGACCTCGCGGAATAGAATCACCGCCGCCGGAAGGATCAGCCAGGGGTTCATGCCGTTGTAGCCGGTGATGACCATGATCGCGATGACCACCATGGCCTTGTCGGCGATCGGGTCCAGCATCGCGCCGAACTTCGATTCCTGCTTCCAAAGCCGCGCAAGATAGCCGTCGAACCAGTCCGTCACCGCCGCCACGATGAACAGCGTCAGCGCGAACCAGTCGGCCCAGGGGCGGTGGAAATACAAGAACATCACCGCCACGCCGGGGGCGGCCATCAGGCGCAGGACAGTCAGCGTGTTGGGCAGGTTCCATGTCATGCCCGAAGTGTTAGCGAAACCTCGGGCCGGGGGGAAGGGGCGGCGGCAAGCCGCGCATCGCCGCGGGCTGCCGCCACGTCAGTCTGGGCGGGTTATGGCCGCTTTGGCAGGATCGGTGCTGACATCCCTTTGCAACCCTTCTTGTCCAGGCCTTGGCCATGCCGATCTCCCTTGCCAATCGCCCCGCCCCTTCCCCGCCCGAACCCCGGGTCTATTCGCGCGCCGAAAGGCTGAGCGACGCCGCCCTGCATGTCACCGGCCTTGGCGCTGCTTTGGCGGCCGTGCCGGTTCTGGTGGTGCTTGCAGCGCTGCTGCGCGGGGATGCCCCGTCGATTGTCGGCACCTCGGTTTATGGCGTGACGCTGTTGGCCATGATCCTGTGCTCGGCCCTGTTCAACATGATCGCCCGACCCGATTGGGCCTGGCTGTTGCAGCGGCTGGATCATGCGGCAATCTATCTAAAGATTGCAGGCACTTACACGCCCTTTGCACTGATGACCGGCGAGGGCGGGGGGCTGGCCCTGGCAATTTGGGCGGCGGCTGCGGTGGGCGTCGGGCTGAAACTCCTCTCGCCCCGGCGCTTCAGGCCGCTGGCCCTGACGCTTTATCTTGGCATGGGCTGGGCGGCGGGTCTTGCCGGTCAGGCCATGCTGGCCACCCTTCCGGCGCCGGTACAGACCCTCATGCTGACGGGCGGGGCGATCTATTCGCTTGGCGTGGTCTTTTACCTGTGGGAGAGGCTGCGGTTTCACTACACGCTATGGCATCTGTGCGTGCTGACCGCGACGGCCGTGTTCTATGTGGCGATCCTGTTGCTGACCCTGCAAGGAGGGCCTATGGGCCTGCCCGTGACCTGAGAAATCAAATTCCAACTATTGAATTTGAAAGCGCCCTCTGCTACATGATGGGAAACATCCCATCCGGAGTGCCCAGAATGAACCTTGATCGCGCTGTCTCCCTTTTCGCTGGCTGCATGGTGCTGCTGTCGGTCGTGCTGACCCAGTTCGTCAGCCCCTATTTCATGTGGTTCACCGTTTTCATCGGGCTGAACCTGCTGCAATCCTCGATCACCGGCTTTTGCCCGGCGGCTTCGGTGATGCGCAAGTTCGGGATCAAGGCCGGCTGCGCCTTCAGCTGATCCTGTCAGATCACAAAGACAAAGGCGCCCCTCGGGGCGCCTTTTTTCTTGCCGGACGAGGCCAGCCTAAACCAGAAACCCGCCGTCACTGTCGTCGCCGGTCTCTTCCATCAGGCGGCCGAAATCCGGCACCGAGATGTGGCGCTTGCCCTCCAGCCCGATCACGGCGTCGCGTTTCAGCGCGCTCATTTGGCGGCTGACGGTTTCCAGCGTGAGGCCCAAGTAATCGGCCATCTCCTCGCGCGTCAGTGGCAGGTCGAAATTCACCGCCCCCTTGGCCGAGCGCAGTTTCAGGCTGGCATCCCGCCGGGCGATGATCGCCAGAAGCGAGGCGATCTTTTCGCGCGCCGTCTTGCGGCCCAAGAGCAACATCCACTCCCGCGCCGCATCCAGCTCGTCCAGCGTCATTTCCAGCAGGCGCTGCGCGATATGCGGCGTGCGGCCCATCAGATCCTCGAACGGCTTCTTGCGGAAGCAGCACATCACCAGATCGGTGGCGGCCGTCACATCATAGGCCGCCGCCTGACGGCCCGGACGCCCGACGAAATCGGATGGCAGCAAAAGCCCCACCATCTGCCGCCGCCCATCCTCCATCGTCTGGGTCAGCGTCGCGATCCCGGTCACGACCGAGGCGACGAAATCCATCCGGTCGCCCGACCAGATCACGGTCTGGCCGGCCTGATAGCTTCGGTAGTACTTGATGTGCTCAAGTTGCTGCAGTTCATCCGGTTCACAGCGGGCGCAGACAGCGCGATGGCGAATCGGACAAGAACCGCACTCGTGAGACAAAAGTTGCAAATCCTGGTGCGGCATCGCGGCCCAATCCGATTGATCTGAGTCAAAGCAACAACGCTGTTGCACCTTTAGGGTATCCCAATGACCGTTGAATCGCAACTCGCGCGGCTAGGGCTATTTGACGCCCGAGTGCCAAGATACACGTCCTACCCCACAGCGCCGCATTTTGCCGGCGGGGTTGGCCCCGAAACCTTTGTGCAGTGGATTCAGGCGATTCCCGCGAACAGCGAGATTTCGCTTTATCTGCATGTGCCCTTCTGTCGCCGCCTGTGCTGGTTTTGCGCCTGCCGGACGCAGGGCACCTCCAGCGATGAGCCGGTTCTTGCCTATGCCAAGGTGCTGAAGGCCGAAATCGCGCTGCTCAAACTGCATCTGGCCCCCGGCGTGCGCCTCAGTCGCCTGCATTGGGGCGGGGGAACGCCCACCTTGCTCCCGGCCGACTGCATGCGCGATCTGGCCGCAACCGTGTTCGAAGCCGTGCCGATGGCCGAAGGGGCCGAGTTTTCGGTCGAGATCGACCCCAATGAGATCGACGCTGCGCGGCTGGATGCGCTGGCAGCATCGGGGATGAACCGGGCCTCGATCGGGGTGCAGGATTTTGATCCGGAAATCCAGAAAACCATCGGGCGCGAGCAAAGCTATGAGCTGACAAAGCAGGTCGCAGACATGATCCGCGACCGGGGCATCAAGAGCCTGAACGCCGACATCCTCTATGGCCTGCCCTTCCAGACCAATGCCCGCATCGCCGATTCGGTGCAAAAACTGCTGACGCTCAGCCCTGACCGCGTTGCGCTTTATGGCTATGCCCATGTGCCGTGGATGAGCCGCCGCCAGCAGATGATCCCCTCGGACGCCATGCCCACCCCGCAAGAGCGGCTGGCGCTGTTCGAAACCGCGCGGAACCTCTTTGTCTGGGATGGCTATGACGAGATCGGCATCGACCATTTCGCCCGGCCCGAGGACGGCATGGCCAAAGCGGCAAAGGCCGGCACGCTGCGGCGGAACTTCCAGGGCTATACCGATGACACCGCCCCGGTTCTGGTGGGGCTTGGGGCCTCGTCAATCAGCCGCTTTCCCCAGGGGTTTGCCCAGAACGCCAGCGGCACCGCCGACCACACCCGCGCCATCCGTGAAGGGCATTTCTCCACCCATCGCGGCCATGTCTTTACCGGCGAGGATGTGATGCGCGCCCGGATCATCGAGGCGCTGATGTGCGATTTCCGCGTCAGCCGCGACGAAATCCTGAGCCACCACGCCGTCACGCCCGAGGCGCTGCAGGCGATGTTCAAAGCCGCCGCAGAGACCTTTGGCGATATGGTCACGCTGGATGACGCGGGCCTGTCCATTCCGCCCCATGCCCGCCCGCTGACCCGGATGATCGCCCGGGCCTTCGATGCCTATGATCACGCCAAGGCAAAGCATTCAGCGGCGATCTGACCGGTAGGATGGGCAATATTGCCCATCCTACGGGACGAAACTCTCCACAACCCTCGAAATTTTAGGCATGGGGGAAAGAGGGGAACAGGTGCGGCTTAAAAGAGTTGAGGATTACATAAAGGGAGGAAAGGAGCTTACTCGAGATAAATACCTAGATCGAGAGCACCGAGTCCGACTGGGACCGCGAGAAGCTGCAGGAGCGGCTGGCCAAGCTGGCAGGCGGTGTGGCCGTCATCAAGGTCGGTGCCGCCACCGAGACCGCGCTCAAGGAGCGCAAGCACCGCGTCGAGCGAGTCGGCACCCGCGGCGAGCATGGCCAGGCGCTCGAATCCCAGTGCCGCCCCCACTCCCGCGGGCATCGAGGATCCGTGCGCGTCCAGGTGTCGCCGCGGCACCGGCATCGAACAGCTGCGCGGCATCGTCAACGTCATCACCCGCACGCCCCAGCCCTTCCGGCTGAGCACGCCCTTCGTCAACGCCAACGTCGAGGGCACCGAATTCCTGGTGCAGGTGG
>JALQYS010000100.1 GCA_023254015.1 Paracoccaceae bacterium | reverse complement strand
TGAAACCCCCGTGCATCTGGTGCGCGGCGAGGGCGTCTGGCTTTATGACAAGGACGGCAAGGCCTATCTCGACACCTATAACAACGTCGCCTCGGTTGGACATTGCCACCCGCATGTGGTGGCGGCGATGGCGCGGCAGGCGGGGGTTTTCGCCAGCCATACCCGCTATCTGCACGAGGGGGTCTTGACCTATGCCGAGCGGCTTTTGGCGCATTTCCCGGCCGAGCTTAGCCATGTGATGTTCACCTGCACAGGGTCCGAGGCCAATGATCTGGCCTTCCGCATCGCCCGCGCCCATACTGGCGGGAGCGGGTTCATCGTGACGGAAAACGCCTATCACGGCGTGACTTACGCGATTGCGGGCATGTCGCCCTCGCTGGGCTCGGGCGTGGATCTGGGCGAACATGTGCGCGTGGTGCCAGCGCCGAAAACAGCGGGCGACACGGGCGCAGAATTTGCCGCGGGCGTGCAGACGGCCATTGCCGATCTGCAGCGCCATGGCATCCGCCCGGCGGCGCTGATCGTGGACACGGTGTTCTCCTCGGACGGGGTTTTCACGGATCCGCCGGGGTTCCTCGCGCCGGCGGTGGCGGCAATCCGGGCCGCTGGCGGCCTGTTCATCGCCGACGAGGTGCAGCCCGGCTTTGGCCGCACCGGCGCGGCGATGTGGGGCTTTCAGCGCCACGGGCTGATCCCGGACATGGTCAGTCTGGGCAAGCCGATGGGCAATGGCTATCCCGTGGCAGGCCTTGTGCTGCAGCCGCGGGTGATTGAGGCGTTTGGATCAAAAGCGCGATATTTCAACACTTTCGGCGGCAATGCCGTAGCGGCGGCCACCGCCTTGGCGGTTCTGGAAGTCATCGAAGACGAGGGGCTGATGGCCAATTGCGCCACCGTCGGGGCGGCCTTTGCCGAGGGTCTGCGGGGCCTTGCCAAGGCGCATCTTGCCCTGGGCGAGTTGCGCGCGACCGGGCTGTTTCTGGGGCAGGACATCGTCAATGCCGAGGGTCACGCCGATGCCGCGGCCGCGGGACGGATCGTCAACCGCCTGCGCGATGAGGGTGTGCTGATCTCGGCCACCGGGCCGAAGGGCCATGTCCTGAAAATCCGCCCGCCGATGGTGTTCAGCCTTGAGAATCTGGCGTTTTTCCTTGAACGGCTGGAAAAGGTTCTGAAGTCTGCTTGAGACACGGCTTTTGACGGAAATCAGCGTCGGGCCGCCGTGGGGAATTCGTATCGACGGCGGTCCGGCAGACCGCCTGGCCGTCGTGGCACGCCAACATCACAGGTCCGGGATTGTGCCCATGGGTGCCTACCCCAACCCAAGGCGGGCTTGCGCAGACGTCGCGGCGCAGGCACGGTAACGCCCATGAACGTTAGGCCTGTGTTCATGGTGATTTGATCCCGTCCAACAAAGATCCCGGTGTCAGCGGGGCTGAGGAGTGTCGAAAATGCTGTTTCCGGATCACCGCTGCCTGGGCGCCCTTGGCCTTGCGATGCTCGCCCTGGCGGGGTTGCCCCCTGAGGCGGAGGCGGATGGTATCTATTATCAGCTTGATTACGTCCCCTCGGCCACCAGCACGGTGCTGACCGTGCAGCGGGGCAGTCTGGGTGTTTCCCTCGGCTGGTCGGAATGGGACACCGGCGAGGCGACGACCCTTTTTGCCAGCTATAGCCTGCCTGTCCCGGCGCTTGGCCCGGGGACGACGCTGAAGCTTGGTCCGGCCTTTCGTCACGAAGGCGGCGGGCCTTCGCAGGCCGGCGTGCGGGCCGTGATCGAGAACTACCGTCAGACCGATCAGGGCAGCCTGTTCCTGCTGAGCGATGTCACGTCGATCAAGCGCGAATATCTGTTTCTGGCCGAATGGGGCCTGCCGGAGAGCCCGGTGTCACTTGCGGTGTCATTTCAGGGCGATGATGGCGATTTCAGCGAACAGACACTGACCCTTGGCTATCAGATTCCCGACAGTTCGCTGCGTTTGCGGCTGGGCCACCGGTTTGACGCCGACAAGACCTTTGTGGGCTTTTCGATCAATACCTTCTGACCGCAGATCGCGCCGGATCAGCTGTCGCTGCCGCCCTGCCCGGCGGCACGGAACCACAGGATGATGGCTTCGCGCTCGGCCGGTTCCATGTAGCTCAGGTTCGCGGGCGGCATGGCATGGGTGATGCCAGCCTGCATATAGATGCGCCGCGCCTCATGGGCGATCTGGGCCGGGGTTTCCAGCACGACGCCCTTTGGAGGCCAGGCAAGGCCCTCCCATGACGGCTCTGCCGCGTGGCACATCGAACAGCGGCCCTGCACGATGCCCACCACATCCTCAAAGCCGGCAGCAGAGGCATAGTGCAGCGCGGCCCCCTCAATGGCGGCCTCTTGCGGCTGCGTGCGCATTGCGGCGGTCGAAAGCCAGGCGGTGAGAAGAAAGAGGATCACCGTCAGGCCAAGGGTCCAGTGCGGGTTGCCCTTGCGGGCGTGGCGGGTGTTGAACCAATGGCGGATGGTGACGCCCATCAGGAAGACAAGGCTGGCGATGACCCAGTTGTATTCGGTGGCAAAGACCAGCGGGTAATGGTTCGACAGCATCAGGAACACCACCGGCAGCGTGAGATAGTTGTTATGCGTGCTGCGTTGCTTGGCGATCTTGCCGTATTTCGGGTCGGCCTTGCGGCCTGCGATCAGATCGGCCACCACGATGCGCTGGTTCGGCATGATGATGAAAAAGACGTTGGCCGACATGATGGTGGCAGTGAAAGCCCCCAGATGCAGCATGGCGGCGCGGCCCGAGAACACTTGGGTGTAGAAATAGGACATGCCCACCAGCACGACGAACAAGGCCACCATCAGCGCGGTCTGATTGGCGTTCACGAACAGCTTGCACAGCGTGTTATAGGCGATCCAGCCAAAGGCGAGCGAGGCCATGGAAATCGCAATCGCCTGCCACTGGGTCAACTCCAGCACCGCCGGGTCGATGAGATAGAACTCGGCCCCGAGGTAGTAGATCAAGGCCAGCATGGCAAAACCCGAAAGCCAGGTCGCGTAGCTTTCCCATTTGAACCACACCAGATGGTCGGGCATCTGCGCCGGGGCCACTAGATATTTCTGGATGTGGTAGAATCCGCCGCCGTGCACCTGCCACTCTTCACCATCCGCACCCGAGGCCAGATTGCGGTCGCGGTGCAGGCCAAGATCCAAGGCGATGAAATAGAAGGACGAGCCGATCCACGCGATGGCAGTGATGACA
>JALQYS010000137.1 GCA_023254015.1 Paracoccaceae bacterium | reverse complement strand
TGAATGACCTCGGCCCCGCCGGAGATTTCTTCCCAGACATTCTTGTTGGGGTCCAGCGCATCGCGCGACTGGTCAACGTAAGAAAGCTGAACCGTATCGCCCATCACGATGGTGCCTTCATCCGGGGTTTCCTGCCCGGTGATCATGCGGAACAGCGTCGATTTACCGGCACCGTTCGGACCGATGACACCGACGATGGCGCCCGGCGGGATGGTGAAGCTGAGATCTTCGATCAGCAGCCGGTCGCCCATGGCTTTCTTCAACCCGGTGACTTCGATCACCTTGTTGCCCAGACGCTCGCCGTTCGGGATGATGATCTGGGCCTGGGTCGCGCGTTCCATGACGGTCTGGCTGGCCATCTCGTTATAGCGCGCGATACGCGCCTTGCCCTTGGCCTGACGGGCCTTGACGCCCGAGCGGATCCACTCCAGTTCCTTTTCCAGGGCCTTCTGCTTGGACTTGTCCTCGCGGGCTTCCTGCTGCATGCGCTTGGCCTTCTGGTCAAGCCAGGCGGAATAGTTCCCCTCGTAAGGAATGCCGCGGCCGCGGTCGAGTTCCAGAATCCAGCCGGTGATGTCATCCAGGAAGTAACGGTCGTGGGTGACGATCAGGATGGTGCCCTTGTAGTCGATCAAGTGCTTTTGCAGCCAGGCGATGGATTCGGCGTCCAGGTGGTTGGTCGGTTCGTCAAGAAGCAGCATGTCGGGCTTTTCAAGCAAGAGCTTGCACAGCGCGACCCGACGGCGCTCACCGCCCGACAGACTTTCGACATTGGCATCATCGGGCGGGCAGCGCAGCGCGTCCATGGCGACGCCGACGGTCGCTTCCAGTTCCCAAAGGTTCTGGGCGTCGATCTGGTCCTGCAAGGTGGCCATTTCCTCGGCGGTTTCGTCCGAGTAGTTCATCGCCAGTTCGTTATAGCGGTCCAGAATGGCCTGCTGTGCCGCCACGCCCAGCATGACGTTTTCCTTGGCGGTCAGGTTCGGATCCAGATAGGGCTCCTGCGCAAGATAGCCGACCTTTGCGCCCTTGGCGGCCCAGGCCTCGCCCTTGAAGTCTTTGTCCATGCCGGCCATGATCTTCAACAGCGTCGATTTACCGGCACCGTTGACACCGACGACACCGATCTTCACGCCGGGCAGGAAGTTCAGGTTGATGTTCTCAAAGCAGGTCTTGCCGCCTGGATAGGTCTTGGAGACGTTCTCCATGTGATAGACGTATTGATAGCTGGCCATGACGGGCTCCTGACGTGTGATCTCTTGGGTTGCGCCCCATGTAGCGATTGTTGCGGCGAAGGGCAACGCGCCGGTTGGCCGTTGTCAGCGCTTCCACAGCCCCTTGGCGCGGATTTCGCTGGACGAGGCAGCACTCATCGGCAGGTTCACGAAAACCCAGGCCGGCGGGCGTTGACGGCCCAGCCCTTCGCCCCGGGCCACCCGGTGCACCCGGAAGGACTGGGCGGCGACCGACAGGCGCGCGGCCACGCCCGCCCCCGGCCGGGCCAGAACGCCCACCGGCACGGCCCGCAGGATATCGCGCCAGCGGCCCCATTTATGGAACTGCACCAGATTGTCCGCCCCCATCAGCCAGACAAAGCGCACGCCGGGATAGATCGTCTGCAGGCGCTGAACCGTATCGGCCGTCAGCCTTGTTCCCAGGGCCTGCTCCAGCGCGGTTACCTTCACCCGGGGATGACCGGCCAGAACCGCCCTGGCCCGTGCCATCCGGTCAGCCAGCGGGGCAGGCTGCCGGTCCTTCAGCGGATTGCCGGGCGTGACCAGCCACCAGACCTGATCAAGGCTCATCCGCTTCAGCGCCTCGCGGGTGATGTGCGCATGACCTTCGTGGGCGGGGTCGAATGACCCGCCCAGAAGGCCGATGACCATGCCCTTGGTTGCCACGGGGAAACCCTGTCTCATGCCTTACCCCTAGCCCATCTGCGGCGCGGCTTGGAGGGTGAAAATGCACTTGCGTGTCAGGAACCGGCCTTGGCGGGCTGGATGACGGGCCGGGCGCCCCCCGCGGCTCATCGAGCCCGTTCCGGGCACTCTTCGCCCGCCACACCACACCATTGTTGGAAAGAAGGCCGCCCCTCGGCGGCCTTCGACTTGTCGGCGAGCCCCCTCAGGCGTGGATCGCGCCATCACCGCAGGCCAGCGCAGCTTCGCGCACGGCTTCGCTATAGGTCGGGTGGGCGTGGCAGGTGAGCGCCAGATCCTGAGCCGAGCCGCCGAATTCCATCGCCACGCACACCTCGTGGATCAGATCGCCCGCGCCCGGCCCGATGATATGGGCGCCAAGGATGCGGTCGGTTGCGGCATCGGCCAGAAGTTTCACGAACCCTTCGGCCTGGAACACCGCCTTGGCGCGGGCATTGCCCATGAAGGGGAACTTGCCCACCTTATAGGCGCGACCCTGCTCCTTCAGCTGTTCCTCTGTCGCGCCGACCGAGGCGACTTCGGGCGTTGTGTAGATCACGCCGGGGATGACCGAATAATTGACGTGCCCATGCTTGCCAGCAAGGATTTCGGCAAGGGCCATGCCCTCATCCTCGGCCTTGTGGGCCAGCATCGGGCCGATGATCGCATCGCCGATCGCATAGAGGCCCTTGATGTTGGTCTGGAAATGATCGTCGGTCTTGATCTGCCCGCGCGGCAGCATCTCGACGCCCAACGCTTCCAGCCCGAGGCCAGCGGTATAGGGGCGGCGGCCGGTGGCGACAAGAACGACCTCGGCCTCGATCTCGGCCTCCTTGTCGGTCTTGCGTAGTTTGTAGCTGACCTTGCCGCCCTCGACTTTTTGCACGGCCGCGCCCAGGACGAACTTCAGCCCCTGCTTCTTCAGGATGCGCTCAAAGGTCTTGGCGACCTCGGCGTCCATCCCGGGGGTGATGGCGTCAAGGTATTCGACCACGGTGACTTCGGTGCCAAGGCGGGCATAGACCGAGCCCATTTCCAGCCCGATCACGCCTGCGCCGATGACGACCATCGACGTCGGGATCGTGGGCAGGGACAGGGCGCCGGTGGAGGTGACGACGGTTTTCTCATCCACTGTCACGCCGGGCAGGCTGGAGGGTTCGGACCCCGTGGCGATGACGATGCTTTTCGCCGTGTGCACCTCGTCTCCTACCTTGACCTGACCGGGGGCGGGGATCGTGCCCCAGCCTTTCAGCCAGGTGACCTTGTTCTTTTTGAACAGGAACTCGATACCCTTGGTGTTGCCGCCGACGACATCGGCCTTGTAGGCCTGCATCTTGGCCCAATCCACCGTGGGCGCGCCACCCATGAGGCCCATTTTTTCAAAGTTTTCATGGACTTCGTGCAGGTGGTGGGTGGCATTGAGCAGCGCCTTCGAGGGGATGCAGCCCACGTTCAGGCAGGTGCCGCCCAGCGTGTCGCGGCCTTCGACGACAGCGGTTTTCAGGCCCAATTGGGCGCAGCGGATGGCCGACACATAGCCGCCGGGGCCTGCGCCGAGGATGATGACGTCAAATTCTGCCATGGGGTGGTTCCTTCGTTTTTGCGCGTCTGGCCGGCGTCCGGTTTGCCTATGGCGCGCGTGTGGCATCCGGCCCGACGCGGGGCGCAGGCGGGGTGGGGGTCAGATGAGGGGGACGATCAGCATGGTCAAGGTGGCGAAAAAGCCCACCGCCCAGATTGCTGAACGCCAGGGGCGCCAGCCAAAGGCATAGGCGGGGACATAAAGGATGCGGGCGCCGAGGTAGGTCCAGGCGGCGATCTGGGTGACGCCCGAGGATTGCTGGCCAAGAGTGACGACCACCACCGCGATGGTGAACAGGATCAGCCCTTCGAAGTGGTTGTTCATCGCGCGCTGCAGGCGGGCGGTGGTTGCCGAAAGCTGACGCGAGGGGGGCCGGTCACGGGCGCTGCTGGTATAGCCCACCCCCAGCTCGCGGTTCGCGGGGACGGCGAAGAGGACGTATTGGACGACCTGCAGGAGCGCGGCGAGGGTGAGGGCGGTGAGTTCGGGGGGCATTGGGGCTCCGAAAACGTAGGATGGGCAATATTGCCCATCCTACGCATGTCTGGTCAGAGATCCATCAACAACCGACGGGGATCTTCCAGCGCCTCTTTCACGCGGACGAGGAAGGTCACGGCGCCTTTGCCGTCGACGATGCGGTGATCGTAGCTGAGCGCCAGATACATCATCGGGCGGATGACGATCTGGCCGTTCACCACCACGGGGCGGTCCTGGATCTT
>JALQYS010000028.1 GCA_023254015.1 Paracoccaceae bacterium | reverse complement strand
ATCGTGCTTTTGGGGCAAGACATGGCGGCCATCGGGGATGCTGCCCGCATCAGTGGCCAGACCCGGCGGCGCATCTTGGAAAACTTTGGGCTTTCCGCCGCTTATAACGTCATTGCTGTGCCGTTGGCGCTGGTCGGTCTGGCGACGCCCTTGGCGGCGGCCTTGGCGATGAGCCTGTCATCGATTACCGTGTCGCTGAACGCGCTGCGGCTGAAATGACGGGGATGACATGGAAATCCTGACCTATCTGATTCCCGTCTCGCTGCTCCTCGGGGGCATCGGCCTTGCGGCCTTCTTCTGGGCGCTGAAAACCAAGCAGTTCGACGACCCGACGGGCGATGCCAACCGCATCCTCACCAAGGATTGGGACGACCGGCCCAAACCCTGACGGGGGATGGGTGAATCACCCATCCTGCAGCGCCCGCGGTTTCGGCCCTCCGGTTGCCCAGTCAAGCAGTTCCACCGTGTGCACCACCGGAACGCCAGTGCCCGAGCCGATCTGCATCATGCAGCCGATATTGCCTGCCGCGATGATGTCGGGCGATTTCGCCTCAAGCGTCTGCACCTTGCGGGTCTTCAGCTCGGCGCTGATCTTGGGCTGCAAGAGGTTGTAGGTGCCTGCCGAGCCGCAGCACAAATGGCTGTCGGCGGGTTCGACAACCGTGAAGCCTGCCCGTTTCAGCAGATCCTTCGGCGCGGTTTTCACCTTTTGCCCATGCTGCAGCGAACAGGCGGCGTGATAGGCGACGCGCAGGCCCTTGGGCGTGCCTTCCGGCAGGCCAAGGCGGGTCAAAAGCTCGGTCACATCCACCGCCAGCCCGGCGACGGTTTCCGCCTCGACCCCGCCCAGCATGTGGCCATAATCCTTTACCGTGGTTCCGCAGCCCGAGGTGTTGATGACAATCGCATCCAGCCCCCCGGCCCGGACCTCGGCCATGAAGGCCGCCACATTGGCGCGGGCGGCCGCTTGGGAGTCGCCCTCGCGCCCCATGTGATGGGTCAGCGCCCCGCAACAGCCCATGCCGCGGGGCACCACCACCTCGCAGCCCAGCCGCCGCAGCAGGCGGATCGTGGCGTCATTGATGTCGGTGTTCAGCGCCTTTTGCGCGCAACCGGTCATCAGCGCCACCCGCATCCGTCGTTCGCCCTTGGCCGGAAAGGTTTGGGGGTCATCGTTACGGCTGACAGGGGGAAGGGTTTTCGGTGCCATCGCCAGCATGGCGCGCAGCCGGGCATCGGGGATCAGCGGCGCTAGGGGCCGTGCGATCCGCGCCGCCAGAAGCGCAAGGCGAAACCGGGTCGGGTGCGGGATGATCTTGGCCAGCGCCCAACGCAGCGCGCGGTCATGCCAGGGCCGGCGATAGGTCTGTTCCACATAGGCGCGGGCCTGATCGATCAGATGCATGTAATGCACGCCCGAGGGGCAGGTGGTCATGCAGGCCAGGCAGGAAAGGCAGCGGTCAATATGCTTGACCGTGCGGGCATCGGCGGGGCGGCCAGACTCCAGCATCTCCTTGATGAGGTAGATGCGCCCGCGCGGGCTGTCCAGCTCGTCGCCCAGCACCTGATAGGTGGGGCAGGTGGCGGTGCAAAAGCCGCAATGCACGCAGGCGCGCAAGATCTGGTTTGCGCGGGCAAGGCCGGGGTCTTGCAGCTGTTCGGGGGTGAAATGGGTCTGCATCAGGCCCGTCCTTCCGGTTTGAAAAGCCCCCGCGGGTCAAAACGGGCGTAAAGCCCTTCGGTCAGCCTCGCCACGGCGGGCGGCTCGGGCGGGAAAGGGGCGGTGTCCTCATCGCCCGCCGCAGGGCGGACCAGCGTTGCATGGCCATGCGGGCCGACGGCCGCCCGGATCGCCGCGCCGCGCCCCCCCTCGGTCAGAAGCCAGATCAGCCCGCCGCCCCAGTCAAAGATCGCCTCATCGCCAAGGGTGGCCGCGACCCGCGCCGCCTCGGTCGGCTTGACCACCAGTCGCCAGACCGCGCCATCGCGGCCGGAAAAGGCCGACACATCCCGAACCGCCGCCCAAAGCGCAGCACTTTCCGCCCCCGCGACCTGATACCAGTCGCCGCCCAGACGCGCCTGCAAGGCCGCCGCCCGATATCCGACCGACCCGGCCATCCCCTCGATCCGCAGCATCGCCTGGGGGCCACAGGCCGCGCCCGACACATCAAACGGCGTGGCAAGGGCTGCGCGCAGCGCCGCAAGCCCCTGATCGCGCGGCATCTTGGCGACCAGCGTCACTTCTGCCTCGGGGATTGCCTGAACCTTCAGCGAAACCCCGGTCAGCACGCCCAGCCTGCCCCGGCTGCCCGCCATCAGCTTGACCAGATCATAGCCGGTGACATTCTTCATCACCCGCCCGCCGTTCTTGAGGACGGCCCCGCTGCCATCAACAAGGCGCACCCCCAGAAGGCTGTCGCGGCAGGCGCCCGCCTGCACCCGGCGCGGGCCGCTGGCATTGGCCGCCACCACGCCCCCGATGGTCGAGGCGCCCGCCCGCCCCAAAAGCCCGCGCAGGTCCGGCACCTCGAAAGACAGCCGCTGACGTTCGGCAGCCAAAAGCGCCTCGACCGTGGCCAAGGGCGTGCCTGCCCGCACCACCAGCGTAAGCGCGCCGGGCTCATAAAGGTCCACCCCGGTCAGCCCGCCCGTGTCCAGCACCTCGCCGCGCAGCGGGCCGATCCGCCGCGTGCCACCGCCGCACAGCGCCAAAGGCCCCGCCGCGCCCCGGATCATCTCGCTCAACTCGCCTTCGCTGGCCGGGCGCATCGCGTTGCCTTTCATACTGGTTCGACTATCCGGGTCCGCCGCGTCAACCCGCGCGCCGGCTGGCGGTCGCGGCCAGAGGAAACACCTTGGCCGGGTTCAGCAGCCACTTCGGATCGAACACATCCTTGACCCGCATCTGCGCCTCCAGATCGGCGGGGGTATATTGCACCGCCATAAGGTCGCGCTTTTCGATGCCGACGCCATGTTCGCCCGTCAGGCAACCGCCGACCTCGACGCAAAGCTTCAGGATCTCGGCCCCGAAGGCCTCGCAGCGGGCAAGGTCGCCGGGTTTGTTGGCGTCATACAGGATCAGCGGGTGCATGTTGCCATCGCCGGCGTGAAAGACGTTGCCGACATCAAGGCCGAACTCCGCGCTCATCTCGCCGATGCGGCGCAGGACATGGGGGAGGGAAGAGACCGGGATCGTGCCGTCAAGGCACATGTAATCGTTGATCTGCCCCACGGCACCGAAGGCCGACTTGCGGCCCAGCCAGATCCGTCTGGCCTGGTCTTCATCAGCGGCCTCGCGCAGTTCCAGCGGGTGATGCGACAGCGCGATGGCCTTGATCCGGGCCAGTTGTTCGTCAATCTCGGCCGGACTGCCCTCGACCTCGATGATGAGAAGCGCTTCGCAATCGGGGTAACCCGCCTTGGCAAAGGCCTCGGTCGCGCGGATGCAGGGGCGGTCCATGAATTCGATGGCGACGGGCAGGATGCCTGCCTTGATGATGTCCGACACGCAGGCCCCGGCTACCTCGTTCGAGCCAAAGCCCACCATCACCGGACGGGCACCTTCGGGTTTCGGCAGGATGCGCAAGGTGGCTTCGGTCACCACGCCCAGCTGCCCTTCCGAGCCGCAGACCACCCCCAGCAGGTCAAGCCCCACGGCCTCCATCCAGGGCCCGCCGAGGTCAAGGATGGTGCCATCCATCTGCACCAGTTTCACGCCCAGAAGGTTGTTGGTCGTCACCCCATATTTCAGGCAATGCGCCCCGCCCGAGTTCATGGCGATATTGCCGCCAATGGCGCAGGCCAATTGGCTGGAGGGGTCGGGGGCATAGAAGAAACCGTCCTCCTCGACAGCGCCGGTCACCGCCAGATTGGTCCGCCCGGCCTCGACCCGGATAAAGCGGTTGTCGTAATCCACCTCCAGCACCCGGTTCATCCGGCTGACGCCCAGCACGACGCTGTCGGCAGTAGGCAGCGCGCCGCCTGCCAGCGAGGTGCCCGACCCGCGCGGCACGACCGGCACCCCCCTGGCATTGCAGATCCTCAGCGCGGCCGCGACCTCTTCGGTGGTGCGGGGCAGGACAACGGCCAGCGGCTGGCAGGCATAGGCCGACAGCGCATCACATTCATAGGCGCGGGTTTCTTC
>JALQYS010000023.1 GCA_023254015.1 Paracoccaceae bacterium | reverse complement strand
ATGTTCCATTGGTCGGCATAGGATTTCGGCGGCATGAATTCGTCGATCAGATCCTCGACAACCTGATGGCGCATGTCGCGCACGATGTCGCCCAGATCTTCGGCTTCCATGATCTCCAGCCGCTGGGCAAAGATCGCCTTGCGCTGGTCGTTCATCACGTCGTCGAATTTCAAGAGCTGCTTGCGGATGTCGAAGTTGCGGCCTTCGACCTTGGCCTGCGCGCGCTCCAGCGATTTGTTGACCCAGGGGTGAACGATGGCCTCGCCTTCCTTCATCCCCAGCTTGGACAGCACATTGTCCAGCCGTTCGCTGCCGAAAATCCGCATCAGGTCATCTTCCAGCGACAGGAAAAAGGCCGAACGGCCCGGGTCGCCCTGACGGCCCGAGCGGCCGCGCAACTGGTTGTCGATCCGGCGGCTTTCGTGGCGTTCGGTGCCCAGCACGAACAGGCCCCCGGCGGCCTTCACGGCCTCTTCGGCGGCCTTGTGCTCTTCCTCGATGCGCGAGCGGATCGCGGCATGGTCGCCATGGGGGTCGGCGGCGATGGCCTGCATGATCTTGAACTCGACGTTGCCGCCCAGTTTGATGTCGGTGCCGCGGCCGGCCATGTTGGTGGCGATGGTCACCGCGCCCAGCTTGCCCGCATCGGCCACAATCTGCGCCTCTTGCTCATGCTGGCGGGCGTTCAGCACGCTGTGGGGGATGCCTGCCTCTTTCAAAAGGCCGGACAGGAATTCCGATTTCTCGATGCTGGTGGTGCCGACAAGAATCGGCTGTCCGGTTTGGTGGGCCTCGCGGATGGTCTTGACGATGCCCTCGTATTTCTCGCGGGCGGTGCGATACACCGCGTCATGGTCATCTTTCCGCTGAACCGGACGGTTGGTCGGAACCTCCACCACGCCCAGCTTGTAGATTTCCATGAATTCCTCGGCCTCGGTCGCGGCCGTGCCGGTCATGCCGCCCAGCTTTTCGTAGAGGCGGAAGTAATTCTGGAAGGTCACGCTGGCCAGAGTGACGTTTTCGGGCTGGATCGCCACGCCCTCCTTGGCCTCGATCGCCTGATGCAGGCCTTCGGAGAGGCGACGGCCCTTCATCATGCGGCCGGTGAATTCGTCGATCAGCATCACCTCGCCATCGCGGACGATATATTGCTGGTCGCGGTGGAACAGCTTGTGCGCCTTCAGGGCCTGCGTGACGTGATGCACAAGGGTGGTGCTTTCGGGGTCATACAGGCTTTGCCCCTCGGGCAAGAGGCCCGACTGGAGCAGAAGCTGTTCGATCAGCTCGTTGCCCGCTTCGGTATAGGTGACGTTGCGGGCCTTTTCATCCAGCTTGAAATGCGTCTCGTCCAGCGACGGGATCAGGGCGTTGACCCTTTGGTAAAGGTCTGACCGGTCCTGGCTGGGCCCCGAGATGATAAGCGGGGTGCGCGCCTCGTCCACGAGGATGCTGTCCACCTCGTCGACGATGGCAAAGTAATGCCCGCGCTGGGCCATCTCTTCGATGCTGCCCTTCATGTTGTCGCGCAGGTAGTCAAAGCCCAGCTCGTTGTTGGTGGCATAGGTGATGTCGGCGCGGTAAGCGGCCTTTTTCTCGGCATCCGGCTGATAGGGGTAAACCACCCCCGTCGTCAGACCCAACTGCGCATAAACCTTGCCCATCCATTCCGCGTCGCGCTTGGCGAGGTAATCGTTCACCGTGACGACATGCACGCCCTTGCCGGTCAGCGCATTCAGATAGGCCGGGAAGGTAGCGACCAGCGTCTTGCCCTCGCCCGTGCGCATCTCGGCGATGTTGCCCTGATGCAGGAAGATGCCCCCCTTCAACTGCACGTCAAAGGCCCGCAGACCCAAGGCCCGCTTCGCGCCCTCGCGGCAGTTCGCGAAGGCTTCGGGCAACAGCGCGTCCAGGCTTTCCCCACCCTGCTGCACCCGGCGCTGAAACTCGCGCGTCTTTTCGATGATCCCCTCATCGGTCAGGGCCGCAAACTCTGGCTCCAGCGCGTTGATCCTTGCGACCAGCGGACGGACCGATTTCACCTTGCGATCATTCGGCGTGCCGAAAACCTTCCGCGCGAGCGCCCCAAAACCCAGCATGTTCTCTCCGACTGGCCATATCCGACAGGCCATGATTGACAAGATCGTGTGAGGCTCTGGCCTTGCCCGCCCCTTCGGCCTTCCCTAGAAGGGCTGTCAAGGCCGGGCGGCCCCGTCGCACGCGACTGTCGCGATGTAAGGGGATGCTCCGGGATAGTCAACGTCGCGCAAGGTTGCGGCCCGATCAGGAGTAAGTGAAATGGCAAAAGCGATGCGGTTCTGGGCAGGGATGGCGCTTGTCGCGGGTCTGGCGATGCCGGTTCTCGCCGAGGATGCTCCGACCGCCGATACGGTCGTGGCCACGGTGAACGGAACCGCCATCACGCTGGGCCATATGATCGTGGCGCGCGAAGCCCTGCCCGAGCAATACAAGGCCCTGCCGCCGGACGTTCTGTTCAAGGGCATCCTTGACCAACTGGTGCAGCAGACCGCGCTGGAGCAGACGATGGAGGGCAAGCTGACCCGCCGCGACATGCTGCAGGTGGAAAACAACAAGCGCGGCTATGTGTCGTCGCGGGCGCTGGAAACGGTGGTGCTGAGCGCGGTGACCGATGAGGCGCTGCAGGCCGCCTATGATGCGCGTTTCAAGGATGCCCAGCCGCAAACCGAATACAACGCGGCCCATATTCTGGTTGCCGATGAGGCCAAGGCCAATGAACTCAAGGCCCAGATCGAAGGCGGTGCCGATTTTGCCGAACTGGCCAAGGCCAACTCCACCGATCCGGGTTCGGGCGCCAATGGTGGCGATCTGGGCTGGTTCGGGACGGGCATGATGGTGAAGCCCTTTGAAGAGGCGGTTCTGTCGGCCGAGGTCGGCAAGGTCGTCGGTCCGGTCAAGACCGATTTCGGCTATCACCTGATCCTGGTGAAAGAGACCCGCGCGGCCCAACAACCGACGCTGGACGATATCCGCGACGAGTTGGCGACCGAGATCGAACAGAAGGCGATCGAAGCGCATGTGACCGCCGTTACCGAGGCGGCCAAGATCGAAAAACCCGGCGAGGGCATTGACCCGGCGCTTCTGGGTGATCTTACTCTGCTGGACAAGTGAGCGGACGAAAGGGGCAAGCGATGGGCAAGAAAGACTGGAAGGCCAAGGCCAAGGCGCTGAAGAAGGAACTTGAGGCCCTGCGCGCCGAGGCCTTGCCACCGGCGGTGCAGGCCGTGGCCGAGGTGACGCCCGTCAAGGCGGCAAAGCCCGTCTCGCCGCTTGCCCCCGCAAGCTTTCCGATCCTGCCGGTCATCAAGGGGGCCGAGTTTGCCGCCATCGGAGCGGGCATCAAGTATCAGAACCGCAAGGATGTGATGCTGGTCCGCCTTGCCCCCGGAACGGCCATTGCAGGGGCCTTCACCCGGTCATCCACCCGGTCGGGCTGCGTGCGCGACTGTCAGGCCAAGCTGGCCATGAAGGTGCCCGAGGGGGCGGGCGCGGCGATCATCGTGAACTCGGGCAACTCCAACGCCTTTACCGGGGCCGTGGGTGATGCCGCCGTGGCCGCCGTGACCGGCGGTGTGGCCGAGGCGCTGGGCGTTCCCGCAAGCCGCGTGTTCTCCTCCTCGACCGGGGTGATCGGCGAGCCGCTGCCGTATGAAAAGATCACCGTCGTGATCGATGCGCTGGTCAGCCAGCTTTCGGAACAGGCCATTCAGGGCGCCGCCGAGGCGATCATGACCACCGACACCTTCCCCAAGGGGGCGGCCGCCGTGGTGCAAGGTGACGGCGGGCCGATCCACATTTCCGGCATCGCCAAAGGCTCGGGCATGATCGCGCCCGACATGGCGACGATGCTGGTCTACATCTTCACCGATGCAAAGATCCCCGCTGCGACGCTGCAGAAGATGATCTCGCGCAATGTGGATGACACTTTCAACTCGATCACCGTCGACAGCGATACCTCCACGTCCGACACGCTTTTGGTGGCGGCAACCGGGCAATCGGCTGCGGCCGAGGTCAAGGGGCCGGTTGCCAAGGCCTTTGAAACTGCGCTGCGCGGGGTGATGATGAACCTCGCGCATCAGGTTGTGCGCGATGGCGAGGGCGCGACCAAGTTTGTCGAGGTGCGCGTAACGGGCGCCGTAACCCCGGCGGACGCCCAGAAGGCCGCGCTGGCGATTGCCAATTCGCCTTTGGTCAAGACTGCCGTCGCCGGGCAAGACCCGAACTGGGGCCGGATCGTCGCCGCCATCGGGAAATCCGGGGCCGAGGCGGATCGCGACCGGCTGACCATCCGCTTTGGCGATATTCTGGTGGCCGAAAAGGGCTGGCGCTGCCCCGATTACAAAGAGGAAGACGGGGCGAATTACATGCTGAACCCTGAACTTCTGATCCATGTCGACATGGGGCTGGGCAAGGCGGCGCGGTCGGTCTGGACCTGTGACCTGACCAACCGCTACATCGAGATCAACGCCGATTACCGCTCGTGAAGATCGTTCTCGTCTCTGCCGTCGCCCTGATCGACCCTGACGGCCGCGTGCTTCTGGCGCAGCGGCCCGAAGGGAAATCCTTGGCCGGCCTGTGGGAATTCCCCGGTGGCAAGGTCGAACCCGGTGAAAGCCCCGAGGCCGCCCTGATTCGCGAGCTGCGCGAGGAATTGGGCATCGAGACCAGGGCGTCCTGTCTTGCCCCGCTGACCTTTGCCAGCCATGGCTATGAAGATTTCCACCTTCTGATGCCGCTCTTCGCCTGCCGGCGCTGGGAGGGGCAGGTCGTGGGGCGTGAAGGGCAAAGGCTGGCCTGGGTCAGGCCGGAAAAACTGCGGGACTACCCGATGCCGCCCGCCGATCTGCCGCTGATTCCGATCCTAAGGGACTGGATTTAACTTTTGCTCCTGTCGCAATGAAGACTGGAACGTGCCACCATCAATACACGTTTAACAATAGTGCCCTAGTCTGGGCGCATACAGGTTTGGTGGGGAGGCAGGCACATGCTGCGGACGATCTGTGTTGGAAGCTGCGTTTCGGTTCAGGGTGTCATGGTCGGCCAGTTTTCGGATGGCAAGATCATGGTTCAAGTGGATGACAAGACCTTCGTAGGCATCCCCGTTCCTGCCGTGCGTGCAAGCTGACTTTCGGGCAAGGCAACGAAAAAGGCCGGGGAAACTCCCCGGCCTTTTTCGTTGTCTGAGCGCGACGATCAGTCCAGCGTGCGCTGGACCTCCTCGCGTTCGAAGATCTCGATGACGTCGCCTGCGCGAATGTCCTCGTAGCGTTCGAAGGCCATCCCGCATTCCTGACCCGAGATGACTTCCTTCACCTCGTCCTTGAAGCGCTTCAGCGTTTTCAGCGTGCCTTCGTGGATCACCACGTTGTCGCGCAGCAGTCGCA
>JALQYS010000590.1 GCA_023254015.1 Paracoccaceae bacterium | reverse complement strand
ACACGCTGGACCACAACCTGATCGTGGGCCGCCATCCCGAGGTGACGAATTTCATCTTTGCCAACGGCTTCTCGGGCCATGGGCTGCAGCAAGGCCCCGCAGCGGGGCGGGCGGTGTCAGAGCTTGTCATCTATGGCGGCTATCGCACGCTGGACCTGTCGGAAGTGGGGTATGAACGGATCATCGAAGGCCGCCCCTTCCTTGAAAAAGCGGTGATCTGATGTGACCACGCCGGGCCGCCCGATCCGTCTGCCGCCCTTGAACGCCTTGCGCGTGTTCCACGTTGTGGTGCGCCATCGGTCGTTTCGCAGCGCGGCAGACGAATTGTCGGTCAGCCCGCAGGCCGTCAGTCAGCAGATCAAGCTGCTGGAGGATGCTCTGGGCCAGCCGTTGTTCGAACGCAAGGGGCGGGCGGTCGAGCCGAACCAGCAGGCAATGCTGCTTCAGCATTTCGTGCAGGCAGGCTTTGATGAATTGACCGAAGGCATCCGCAGGGTGACACGGTCGGAAATCCGCAATCGGATCAACGTCAATGCCAGCCCCTATTTCGCCACCCGCTTTCTGCTGGATCGGATCACCGGCTTTCGAGAAACGGTGCCCGATGCCGACCTGCGGCTGACCACCATGGTCGATCTGCCCGATTTCGTGGCCGATGATGTGGATGTGGCAATTCAATGGGGCTTTGGCGACTGGAAGCCCCATGACGCGACGCTTTTGCTGCGCGACTACAAGATGATCTGCTGCACGCCCGAAATCAGCCGGCAGATCACATCGCCGCAAGATCTGCACAACCTGCCGCTCTTGCACCCGATGCTGTCTTCCGACCTCTGGCCGAATGTGCTGCAGCATCTGGGCGTCCTGGGGCGGTCCAGCAAGAGCGACATTCAGTTTCAGGACGCAGCGACCACGCGACGCGGCACCTTGGCGGGGCTGGGCGTCGGGTTGCTGTCCACAATCGATGCCGATGAAGATCTGGCAATGGGCCGCCTTGTCGCCCCATTTGGCCGCACTGTGATGCAGGAAATGCCCGAGCATCAGGTGCCGGGGTTCTATCTGGTGCTGCCAAAGGCGCATCGCCGGATCAAGACGACTGCCGCCTTCTGCCGCTGGGTCGAAGCGCAGGATTGGAATGCCCCGGCAGGGGCGGGGGCGCCACAAGGCAGGCCGTGATACAGGGCGGACAGATCCGCAAGAGGGGGGACAGGATGAGCCGGGCATTGGTGACGGGTGGAACCAGCGGGATCGGGCGGGCGGTTGCCCTTGCGCTGCAGGCCGCCGGGCATGAGGTGATGGTGACCGGTCGCAATGCCGGCGCGCTGGCGGAATTGTCGGCCCGGGGGATGCGGACGCTGTCGGTCGATCTGGGGGATCTGGGGGCGCTGTCGGCGGTTCTCGCCACGGCCTTGCAGGATTTCGCGCCCGACATTCTGGTGAACAACGCGGGCATCGTCGCGCCCCCCGGCAATTTCTGCGACATGGCCGAAGCCGACATTCACCGCTCTGTCGCCACCAATCTGACCCAGGCCCTGATCGTGACCCATGCCGTGGCACCGGGCATGCGGGCGCGGGGGCGTGGGCATATCTTCTTCACCGGATCGATTGCGGGCCATACGCCCTATCCGAACATGGCGGTTTATGCCGCCACCAAGGCCGCGCTGGGCGGCTTTGCCCAAAGCCTGCGGCTGGACCTGTCGCCTGCCATGGTGCGCGTGACCGAGATTGTCGCAGGCCGTGTGGAAAGCCCGCTTTACAAGGGCATTCTTTCGGACGAGGCGCGCGCGGCGATGTATGCCGGAAATACGGCGGTTCAGCCCGAAGACGTGGCCCAGATGGTGCTTTCGGTTCTGGCGCTGCCGGCGCATGTCGATGTGGCGCGGTTCGACATCCTTCCCACCCGCCAACCCGTCACCCCGCAGGTGCCCGCCGTGGAGAAGCCGCAATGAAGGGCCTCTCCATTGTCATCGTCGGCGGTGGCGCGGGACTGGGTGCCCTTCTGGCGCGCATGGCGGTTGAAGAGGGCGCAGTCGGGCTGGGGATCATCGACCTGAACGCCGATGCGGCCGAGGCAGCCCTCGCGCCAGCGCGCGCGGCCGGCATCCCTGCCACCCACGCGGTCTGCGACATCCGCACCTCAGAGGCCGCCCATGCCGCCTTTGCCAGCGTGGCCGCGGTGCTGGGCCGGGTGGATACGCTGGTGAATTCGGCCGCGATCTATCCGCGCAAACCCATTCTGGAGATCACCGATGCCGATTGGGATGCCTCCAACGCGATCAATGTGAAGGGCACCTACCACATGATGGTGGCAGCCGTGCGGCAGATGCAGGGGCAAGACCCCATCGGCCCCGTGCGCGGGCGGATCGTCAACATCACCTCGGTCGACGCCTTCAAGGCCCATCCGCAAAATGCCCATTACGCCGCCACCAAGGCTGCCGTTGTCAGCCTGACCAAAAGCATGGCCCATGCCGTGGCCCCCGATGGCATTCTGGTGAACTCGGTCGCGCCGGCGGGAATGGCGACGGAACAGGCGCGCGCGTTGGGATTCCTGCCGGAACTGGCCAAGGCCAGCCCGCTGGGCCGCGGCGGCGCACCCGAAGAGATGGCCAATTGGGTGTTGATGGCGGGCGGGCCGAAAAACACCTATATGACCGGCGAAAACATCATCGTTTCAGGGGGATATATCTACGCCTGAGCGCCTTGCCGCCTGAGTCGGAAAGGCGTCTTGTCCACAAAAAAAATTGCGGAATGATGTGGCAGTTGTTTCACTGGGCACAAACTGTCGATATGGAAGAGCAGAATGCCCAATATTGGGCGAATTGGGGGCCGGGGCACCAGCATGCCTGAGACCAAAGCGATTGTTGCGCCCGTCATCGGGCTTGTCCTGCTGCTGTCGGCCTGTGAACAGGGGCCAAGCGGCGCCGGCCTGCAATCCGAGGTTCTGGCGACCAGAACCGAGGTTGGCAAATCCGCCGTCGAGGACGAGCTTCCGGGCGAGTTTGCGGTTGAGCCGCTCAGCCGGGAAAGTCTTGGCCGCTATGCCAATTGGCCCGCCCGCACGCTGGGACGCAGCTATGACTGGCCTCGTGGGCAGGGTGGACAGGCGCGCACCATGAACCCGGGCGACCAGATCAGCATTTCGGTCTGGGTAAGCGAGGACAACAGCCTGCTGACCGCACCCGGCCAGCGCGTCGTCGATCTGGCGCCGATGACGATTTCACCCTCGGGGCGGGTGTTCCTGCCCTATGTCGGCCAGATCGATCTTTCTGGGCTGTCGCAGGAAAAGGCCCGTGCTGCCATCGAAGCCGCCTATGCCAAGGTGGCACCTTCGGCTCAGGTGCAGTTGCGCAGCGTCGAGGGGCGGCAAAGCTCGGCCAGTGTGGTCAGCGGCGTCAGCAAGCCGGGCTCTTACCCGCTGTCCGATGCCGGGGTGACGGTGCTTGACATGATCGCGGTCGCGGGCGGCGTGCCGGAATCGGTCAAGAACCCGCAGGTCCGGCTGCAGCGGGGCAACAGGACCTATGGCATTTCGCTGGACCGGGTGATGAAGGACACCGATCTGAACATCGGGGTTCGCGGCGGTGACCGGCTGTTCGTCGAGGATGACGAGCGGTATTTCCTGTCCCTTGGCGCGGCCGGAGCGCAGGCGCAGCACCACTTCCCGCAAGACAGGGTTTCGGCGCTGGATGCGATGTCGATCATCGGTGGCCTCACCCCTGCGCGGGCCGATGCAAAGGGCATCCTGGTTCTGCGCGCCTATCAGCCGGGCGATGTGCGGGCTGACGGATCGGGCCCGCGTCACGCGCGCACCATCTTCACCATCGATCTGACCAGCGCGGATGGCCTGTTCAGCGCGGGCGAGTTCACCATCCAGCCGGGCGACCTGATCTATGTCACCGAAAGCCCGCTGATGAGCTCGAACAACGTGCTGTCGATGATACGGTCTGTCTTTGGTCTGGCGATCCGGGCAAACAATGCGGTGAACTGAGCCGGCGGTGCCGGCTCAGGCGCCGTCCCGCGCCAGGGCGAGCGCCTGTTCCAGAACTTGTCCGTCGCCAATGTGGTTGGCAAGGATCAGCACCAGCCGGGCGTTCAGCGCATGGCTTTCCGCATCGTCCAGACCGCGATGGGTGGCAAGCAGGTGGGCATAAAAGCCATCCGCATCTGCGATGTTGGGCTTTGTGGTCAGCGCCATGGTCATCCCTTCCATGCGGCGGCCAGCGCCGCGGTGATCGTGCCAGCGTCCGCGGTGATCCAGCGCGCGGCCACCACCTGATCGGGCCGGATCAGGTAGATCGCCCGTTCGGCGTCGCCCAGATAGCGGCGTTTCAGATGGTCGTTCAGCGCCGGCTGCAGCAATTTCGCGCCCGCCACTTGCGGTGCAGGTTGTCCCAGGGCCAGCACCACAAAGTCAGGGCCCAGCGCCTCCAGAAGCCAGCCCTCGGCCAAAGGCGCATCCGGGGCCACGGCGCCCGGACGGGCCTGCGCGGGCAGGTCGGCATCCGGCCCGGTCAGAGGATAGGTGCAGGGCCGCGACAACCGGCCCGAGTTCACCATCGGCCGCGCGAAATCGGCACGGCTGGCCAGATGCAGCACGGCATCGCGGAACAGCCGTTCAACCCCCGGTTCGGGCGACATGAATCGCGTGGAGCGCGAGGAATTCAGCAAGTTCTCATCGGCGCCGAAGACCCGTTCACGGTCATAGCCCTGCAGGATGTCGTCGGGCTGCGCGCCCTTGACCACCGCCGCCAGACGCCAGCCAAGCGCATCCACATCCTGCAAGCCGCCATTGCCGCCCCGCGCGCCAAAGGGGCTGACGATATGGGCGCTGTCGCCGACAAACAGCACCGGACCATGCACGAAACTGCGCAGGCGGCGGCATTGGAATGTATAGATCGACGTCCAGTCCAGCGTGAAATTCTTGTGTCCCACCACCTTTTCGATGCGGGGAATGATCCGCTCGGGCTGCTTTTCCACCTCGGGGTCGGTATCCCAGCCCAGTTGCAGGTCGATGCGATAGATGTTGTCAGGCTGCTTGTGCAGCAGCGCCGACTGGCCGGCGTGAAACTCGGGTTCGAACCAGAACCACCGCTCGCTTGGAAAGTCGGCTTCCATCTGGATATCGGCGATCAGGAAGCGTTCCTCGAAGAGTTCGCCCTCGAAATCCAGCCCCAGCATGCCGCGCACCGGGCTGCGCGCACCGTCGCAGGCGATGACCCAATCCGCCTCCAGCGGATAGGTGCCGTCGGGGGTTTCCACCGTCAGCACCGCATGGTCCGCATGGCGATCCACCGCCACCACCTTGTTCTTCCAGCGCAGGTCAATCCCCAGCGCCTTGGCCTCGGTGATCGACTTGGCAAGTCGGTGCACGTCGACTTCATCGGTCTTCAGCAGGTGAAAGGCGATGCGCTGTGCAGACTTCGGGCCGATGCCGGGCAGACGCCCCAATGCATCGATCAAGGCCTGCATCGGTGGTGTGTATGCGTTCGCCATCGATTCCTACCGCGTCACTTGCGCTTCTTATCGATGATCTGAGAACCCGGGAAAGCCTCGGCGAGCTTGTCGACCA
>JALQYS010000481.1 GCA_023254015.1 Paracoccaceae bacterium | reverse complement strand
GCCCAGGAAGGCGTCATAGCCGGCGCGGCCCTGGAAATCCTTCAGCCCAAGGATGAAATCATGCGCCTCTGCCGCCTTGGCCGCGGCGACCAGGTCAGCCTCGCTGGCCTCGGGCCGGCCATAGAGGATGTTCTCGCGGGCCGACCGGTTGAACATCGCGGTTTCCTGCGTGACCATGCCGATCTGGCGGCGCAGGCTTTCCTGCGTGACCTCGCGCACATCGCGGCCGTCCACCAGAACCCGGCCCTTCTCGGTGTCATAAAGCCGCAACAACAGCGCGACGAGACTGGATTTCCCCGCCCCCGAAGCACCGACGATGCCCAGCTTTTCGCCCGCCCGGATTGTCAGGTTGATATCGGCCACGCCGCCGCGCTGGCGGCCATAGGCAAAGGTCACGTCGTCAAAGACGATTTCGCCCCGGATGCGCGGCAAGGCCACGGCCCCCGGCGCATCGGCCAGTGTATGCGGCGCGGCCAGCGTGTGCATGCCATCCTCGACCTCGCCGACCGAGGTGTAGATCGTCATCAGGGTAAAGCTGACCCAGCCCGTCATCTGGGCAATGCGCATGGAAATCGCGCCAGCTGCCGCAAGATCACCCGGTGTTGCCAGCCCCTTTTGCCACAAAAGCAGCGTGCCCCCGATCAGGATCACCGGCAGGATGCCTGCCAGCGTCATCAGGGCCAGCCGGAACCAGGCGGCAATGACGCCATATTCCAGCGACTTGTCGCGGAACACCTCCATCGCCTTCAGCGCCACGCGGTCCTCGAAGGCGGCATGGGCGAACAGCTTGACCGTCTTGATGTTGGTGATGGTGTCCACCACCTGCCCCGTCACCATGGCGCGCGAACTGGCGCGGGCGGCCGAGTTCTCGCGCACCTGCGGGATGAAATAACGGATCAGGGCAAGATAGCCGAGCAGCCAGACCGCCAGCGCAACCCCGATCCACAGATCGACCGCAAAGAGATACAGCACCGAGGCGATCACCGAGGCCAGCGCGAAGAACACCGTGTTGATGGTTTCGGTCGTGACATCCGTCACCGCGCGGGCTGCCTGCATCTGCTTTTGTGCGATGCGCCCGGCAAAGTCATTGTCGAAAAAGGTCAGCGCCTGGCCCAGCGTCCAGCGGTGCAGCCGCGACAGGACCAAGGGCAGAAGGTTCGGCCCCAGCGTGATCTGGATGGTGGCGGATGAAGCGGCATAAGACAGCGGCCTGAGGATCAGGTAGAACGCCATCGACCAGAAGATCAGCGGCCCATGGTCGGTAAAGAACGAGGCCGGATTGCCCCCCACCGCCGCGTCGATCACCCAACCCAGCACAAGGGCCGAGACAACCTCGGTCACACCGGCCAGCGACGACAGCACGGCCGCAAGCGAAAGCTGCCCCCAGGACCCCGAAAGGCTCCATTTGAAAAACGCGCCCAGCGTCCGGGGTGGGGGCTGATCGGTGGGGCGGAAGGCATCAATCCAGTCGCCCATGCGCAAAAGGCTCATGTTCCGTCCTCCAATCCGATGAAACCGCCCGATTGCCGGGCCCAGAACCGGGCGTAAAGCCCGTTTGCCGCCAGCAGATCGGCATGGCTGCCCTCTTCAGCGATGCGGCCATCCTCCAAGACCACGATGCGGTCCATCGCGGCGATGGTGGAAAGCCGGTGGGCAATGGCGATCACGGTCTTGCCCTGCATCACGCCATAAAGCGCTTCTTGAATGGCCGCCTCGGCCTCGCTGTCCAGCGCGCTGGTTGCCTCGTCCAGAATGAGGATCGGCGCGTCTTTCAGGATCACCCGCGCCAGCGCCACCCGCTGACGCTGCCCGCCCGATAGTTTCACCCCGCGTTCGCCGACATGGGCGTCATAGCCCTTGCGGCCCTGCGGATCCTCCAGCGTCAGGATGAACTCATGCGCCTCGGCCTTTTTGGCGGCGGCGATCATCTGTGCCTCGGTGGCCTCGGGGCGGCCGTAAAGGATGTTCTCGCGGACCGAACGGTGCAGAAGGCTGCTGTCCTGACTGACCATGCCGATCCGGGCGCGCAAGGACTCCTGCGTGACCGTCGCAATGTCCTGCCCGTCAATCAGGATGCGCCCCGATTCGGTGTCGTAGAACCGCAGCATCAGCTTGACGAGCGTGGATTTCCCCGCGCCCGACCGGCCGACGATGCCGATCTTCTCGCCGGGGCGGATGGTCAGCGACAGATTCTGCAGCCCGCCAGAGCCGCGGCCGTAATGGTGGCTGATGGCCTCGATCTCGATCCGGCCTTCGCGGAATTGCAGGGGCTGCGCGCCGGGCGCATCGACCAGCCCGATCGGGTGGGTGATGGTCTCCATCCCCTCTTGCACCACGCCCAGCGCCTGCACCAGCGAGGTGAAGGCCCACATGATCCAATAGGTCATGTTGTTCAGCCGCAAGACCAGCGCTGTTGCCGCGGCCACGGTGCCAACGCTGGCCGCCCC
>JALQYS010000446.1 GCA_023254015.1 Paracoccaceae bacterium | reverse complement strand
ATATGGGGTAAACCCCGGCCCAATCCCCCGCAACCCACCCAAAGGACCGCGCCCCATGAAATTCTTTGTCGATACCGCCGATGGGGACGCCATCCGCGAGCTGCACGCCCTAGGCCTGGTCGATGGCGTCACGTCCCACCCCTCGCTGATCCAGACATCGGGCCGCGACATCCTGGAAGTGACGCGCGAGATCTGCTCGTTCGTCGAAGGCCCGGTATCGGCCGAGGTCGTGGCGCTGACCGCCGACGAGATGATCGCCGAGGGCCGCAAGCTGGCCGAGATCGCCCCGAACATCGCCGTCAAGGTGCCGCTGACCTGGGACGGTCTGAAAACCTGCAAGGTGCTGTCGGACGAAGGCAAGATGGTGAACGTCACCCTGTGTTTCTCGGCCAATCAGGCGCTGATCGCGGCCAAGGCGGGCGCCACCTTCATCTCGCCCTTCATCGGCCGGCTCGATGACATCAACATGGACGGGATGGAGCTGATCTCCGACATCCGCACCATCTATGACAATTACGGCTTTGACACCCAGATCCTCGCCGCCTCGATCCGCACCGTGAACCATGTCACGCAATGCGCGCTCGTGGGCGCCGATGTGATGACCGCGCCGCCGAATGTCATCAAGTCGCTGGCCAGCCACCCGCTGACCGACAAGGGGCTGGAACAGTTCATGAAAGACTGGGCCAAGACCGGCCAGAAGATCCTGTAACCGGCCCGTCTGCGCCTGCCGTCGGATGCCTCCGGCGGGAGTATTTGGACCAAGGGGAAGCCCGCATTCCTCTTGGCATAAATACTCCCCGCGGAGCGTCCGCGGCCTGCCTTCGGGCGCCATCTGTGGCCGAATGGCACTAGAGCGACCCGGGCTGTCCATGCTAGAAGGTTGCAAAATGTAAAGTCCGCCCGAGGAACGGGCGCGCATGGGGCCGACGACGGATGATTGATCAGGACATGCGGGACCGCATCCTTGCGGAACCCGAGGCCATTCTGGAAGACCGCGACGTGATGAACGCGCTGATCGGCGCGAACGAGCGGTTGATGGGGTCGAACATCGTCGATCTGCGCGGCATCGCGATGGAGCGGCTGGGAAACCGGCTGGACCGGCTGGAGGACACCCACCGTACGGTGATTGCCGCCGCCTATGAAAACCTTGCCGGCACCAATCAGGTCCATCGCGCGATCCTGCAGATGATGGACCCGCTCAGCTTTGAGGATTTCCTCAAGACCATGGCGGCGGATGTGGCCCAGACCCTGCGCGTTGATTGCGTGCGGCTGGTGCTGGAATCGGTGCAGGACGCCGACGACCCGACGATCCGGCGTCTGGGCGAGGTGCTTTATGTCGCGGCGCCGGGGTTTGTCGCCGATTACCTGACGGGCGGGCGCAATGTGCCGCAACGGGCGGTCACGCTGCGCCAGGTGCTGCCGCAGTCGGACAGGATCTATGGCGAGCGCGCGGGCTGGATCCGCTCGGAGGCGCTGATGCGGCTGGACTTCGGCAAGGGCCGCCTGCCGGGCATGCTGGTGCTGGGGGCCGAGGATCCGCACCTGTTCAAGCCCACCCATGGCACCGATCTTCTGGCCTTTTTCGCCGGCGTTTTCGAACGCACGATGCGGCGCTGGCTGTCGTGACGGCCGGGGGGCTGGCCATTTCCGCCGCCCAGCGCGATGCGCTTTGCCGCTGGCTTGACCATCTGCGCGCGGTCAAGGGCGCGGCGGAGAACACCCTTGCCGCCTATGGGCGCGATGTCGGGCAGTTCCTTGACTTTCTCAGCCACCACCACGGCGGGCAAGAGGGGCTGTCGGCGCTGCTCACGCTGGGCCAGGCCGAGCTTCGGGCCTTCATGGCGCATCTGCACGCCCGCGATGTCGCGCCGCGCTCGGTGGCGCGCAAGCTGTCGGCGGTGAAGGGTTTTCTTGCCTTTGTCGCCGATCAGCAGGGCAGCGACGCCACGCCTGCGCTGTCGGCGCGGGGGCCGAAATACCGGCGCAAACTTCCCCGTCCGCTGGCCGAAGAGGCGGCGCGCGCCATCATCGACGTGGTGGGCGATCAGGCGGCCGAGGACTGGATCGCCGCCCGTGACATGGCGATTGTCACGCTGCTTTATGGCTCGGGCCTGCGGATTTCCGAAGCACTTGGGCTGACAGGCGCCGCCCATCCCCTGCCCGCCACGCTGCGCATCCTGGGCAAGGGCGGCAAGGAGCGGCTGGTGCCAACCCTGCCCGCCACTGTTCAGGCCGTGGCGCGCTATGCCGCGCTCTGCCCCTTTGACCTTGGCCCGCAAGAGCCGCTGTTTCGTGGCGCGCGCGGTGGCCCGCTGAACCCGCGCCTTGTGCAAAAGGTGATGGAGCAGGCCCGGCTGCAGATGGGCCTGCCCGCCTCGGCCACGCCGCATGCGCTGCGCCACAGCTTTGCCACGCATCTGTTGTCAGCCGGGGGCGATCTGCGGGCCATTCAGGAACTTCTGGGCCATGCCAGCCTCTCGACGACGCAGGCTTATACCGCCGTCGATGCGGCACGGCTGATGGAAGTCTATGAAAAGGCCCATCCGCGCGCCCGACACGGTTGACAGGCGCGGCAGATCGGCGAAAAAGGCGCCATGCACATCAAGGTCAAAGCGCTCTCCGTCCATCTGCTGACTGCCACCGGCGCGGTTCTGTCGATGTTTGCCATGCTTGCCGCCGTGGAAGGCAAGTGGCAAACCATGTTTCTGTGGCTGGTGCTGGCGCTTCTGGTCGATGGCATCGATGGCCCGCTGGCCCGGCGCTATGATACGCCGAGGAACTTTCCGATCTATGACGGCGTGCTGATGGACCTGATCGTGGACTATCTGACCTATGTGTTCATCCCCGCCTATGCGCTGTTCAAATCGGGCATGCTGACGGGCTGGACCGGCTGGCTGGCGATCATCGTGATCTGCTACGGCTCGGTCATCTATTTCGCCGACACGCGAATGAAGACCAAGGACAAGAGTTTTTCGGGCTTTCCGGCCTGCTGGAACATGGTTGTCCTGGTGCTTTTCGCCATCGCGCCGTCGCAGAACGTGATCCTGACGGTCGTGGTGCTGCTGACGGTGGGCATGTTCCTGCCCCTGAAATTCGTGCATCCCACCCGCACCAAGCGCTGGCGCGAAGTGACGCTGCCTGTCTCCATCGCCTGGGTCTTGTTCGCCGGCTGGGCGGCCTGGGTGAACTTTGCCGAAGGCACCTGGGCGCATTGGGGGCTGGTGGCGACCTCGGTCTGGCTGGTGGTCGCAGGCATTGCCCAACAGATCATCCCCGAACGCCCGCGCCGGATTTCCTGACGACGCCTCCTCGGGCGCCCTCCTCCTCGGGCGCCTGACGGCTTCTCGTCGGGAGGCGCCCCCCACGAGGAGCGACGAAGTCGACGACGAGTTCCCCCTAAAGCCGCGTCAGCATCACTCCGCCGACGATCACCAGCGCCGCCAGCGCCTTGCCGCGCGTCATCCTCTCGCCAAAGACAAGCCAGCCGATCAGCACCGCAAACAGGATCGAGGTTTCGCGCAAGGCCGCCACCACCGCAATCGGCGCGATGGTCATCGCCCAGACGGAAACGGCATAGGCGCCGTAGGAGGCCGCCGCAGCAATCATCCCCACCCCCCAGGCCTTGCCCTGCCGGGGCAGCACGTCAAACCCCTTCCAGAGCAGCATACCCGTGGCAAAGATCAGCCCGTCCGCCACAAAGACCCAGGCGATATAGGCCACCGCATCGCCCGCCACCCGCGCGCCCTGCCCGTCGATCAGCGTATAGGTCGCCGTGGCACAGGCCGACCCCAGCGCATAGGGGATCAACCGGCGGTTCTCGCCGCTGGCAAAGACCCCCTGCGCCATCAACAGAATGCCCGCCCCAAGGACGGCAATCCCGGCAAACTCCATGGGCGAAATCACATCCGGCAGAAAGAACGGTGACACGACCCCCACCACCAAAGGCGCCGATCCGCGCGCAATCGGATAAACCCGGGACAGGTCGCCCCGCTCATAGGCATAGGTCAGGAAAAGCTTGTAGAAGAAATGCGCGCAGCCCGCGCCGATGACCCAGGGCGCCACCTGCCAATCAAGGGGCGGCAAGGCCAGCGCCACGGCAAGGCCAATCGGGATCTCGCCGATCGACAGGATCACCATCGCCCCCATCCGCGAGGTGCCGACCTTCAGAAGCGAATTCCACAACGCATGAAGAAAGGCCGCCCCAAGGACGGCCAGCATGACCCAGATGCTCACAAAACGACCCTGCCCTTTTCTGTCATGAAATCGTTACAAACAGCCCCCTGTCATCGCAAGGCCGATCCACCAACACCTCCCCTTGGTGCCAAGTATTTCTGTCATCTGCGCGCACCGCCTTCTTGGCCTTTGGCCTGTGATTGGCTAAAGCCACCTTGAAGAACTGAGGAACCCCGCCATGCCGATGGAAAAGACCTTCTCCCCCGCCGAGGCCGAGGCCCGGATCTCGAAGCTCTGGATCGAGAGCAAGGCCTTCCGGGCCGGGGCCAATGCCAAGCCCGGCCACCCGGCCTTTTCCGTGATGATCCCGCCGCCGAACGTCACCGGCTCGCTGCACATGGGCCATGCCTTCAACAACACGCTACAGGACATTCTGGTGCGCTGGCACCGGATGAAGGGCGATGACACCTTGTGGCAGCCCGGCACCGACCACGCCGGGATTGCGACCCAGATGGTGACCGAGCGCGAGATGGCCAAGAACGGCGAGCCGTCGCGCCGCGAGATGGGGCGCGAGGCGTTTCTCTCGCGCGTCTGGCAGCAAAAGGTCAAATCGCGCGGCACGATCATCGGGCAGTTGCAGCGCCTTGGCGCAAGCTGCGATTGGGACCGTGAGGCCTTCACCATGTCGGGCGCCCCCAATGCGCCCGAAGGTGAGGAAGGCAACTTCCATGACGCCGTGATCAAGG
>JALQYS010000374.1 GCA_023254015.1 Paracoccaceae bacterium | reverse complement strand
CTGCGACAGGCCCTCATAAAGCTGCAGCGCCTTGTCGTAGATCGCCGCCGAAGGATCCTGCAGGTAGTTCGAGCGGATGATGGTGGTGTTGCGGCCGGTATTGCCGCCGCCCAGCCAGCCCTTCTCGATGATCGCGACATTCCGGATGCCGTGATTTTTGCCCAGGTAATAGGCCGTGGCCAGACCATGGCCGCCAGCACCGACGATGATGACGTCGTATTCCTTTTTCGGCGCGGGCGAGGCCCAGGCCTTTTCCCAGCCGAGATGATAGTTCATCGCCTGCTTGGCGATGGCAAAGACCGAATAGCGTTTCATTGGGAGGCCCCCTTGCGTCTTTGTCGCTTGTCCTTCGAAACACCATTTCAACCCTTCCCCTCAGCGGCACAATCAGGAAAATTGCGACACGACCGGCGGTTTTGGCCTGCCCGGCGCGCTGCGGCGGCGTGGCCCCTTTTGCGCCGGGGGCAGAAGGGCTACATGGGGGGCCGGAAACTTGCGGGGATGATGATGGATCTGTGGCTATTCTGGGCAATCGCGGCGGCCCTGACGGGGATGGTCGCCGTCATCTTCATCCAGGCCCTGCGCCGGGGCGCCGGGGTTGAGGCCGAGCATCCCGACCTGCGGGTCTACCGCGACCAGCTGGTCGAGGTTGACCGCGATCTGGCGCGCGGCACGCTGGCGGCGGACGAGGCGCAGCGGCTGCGGGTCGAGGTGTCGCGGCGGCTGCTGGAGGCGGACCGCGCCCTGCAGAAGGCCAAGTCCCCGATGGCGGGCGGCAGTCTGCTCTGGGCGGGCGGGCTGGTGGTGGCGGTGCTGGCCGGCGCGCTGTGGCTTTATGACCGGCTGGGCGCGCCGGGCTATGCCGATCTGCCCCTCTCGCTCAGACTTCAGATGGCCGAGACCGCCTACAAGACCCGCCCCTCGCAGGCCGAGGCCGTTGCCGCCACGCCCGCGGCCCCGGTGGCCCAGCCCGGCAAGGACTTTGCCGCGCTGATGGAGAAACTCCGCGCCGCCGTGGCCGAACGTCCCGATGACGTGATGGGGCTGGAACTGCTGGCGCGCAACGAAAGCATGCTTGGCAACCTGGCGGCGGCCCTGACGGCGCAGAACCGGCTGCTGGAGCTCTTGGGCGACAGGGCCACGCCCGACCAGCGGCTGATGCGCGCCCAGATCCTGATCTCGCAGGCCGGCGGCTATGTTTCGCCCGAGGCCGAGGCCGACATTGTCGCGGTGCTGGAGCGTGACCCCAAGCACCCGATGGCGCGCTATCTGTCGGGCCTGATGTTCGCGCAGGTGGGCCGGCCGGACCGTGCCTTTGCCCTGTGGCAACCGCTGCTGGAAGAAGGCCCCGAGGATGCGCCCTGGCGGCAAGCGATCCGCGGCGACATTCAGGCCGTGGCCGATGAGGCGGGAATCCCGTTCTCGCTCGAGGGTGCCAAGGGGCCCGGCATGGCCGACATGGCCGCCGCCGGCGAGATGAGCGCCGAGGATCGGCAGGCGATGATCGAGGGCATGGTGGGCCAGCTGGAAGGCCGCCTGATGTCCGAAGGTGGGTCGGTGGAGGAATGGCTGAAGCTGATGAATTCCCTTGGCGTTCTGGGCCAACCCGACCGGGGCCGCGCGGCGCTGGCTTCTGCCGAAAAGGCGCTGGCCGCCGATCCGGCCGGGCTGGAGCAGGTGCGCGCGGCGGCGCAGGCGGCGGGGTTTGCCCCGTGATCCTGACCGACATCGCCGAATTCGCCGCCCT
>JALQYS010000331.1 GCA_023254015.1 Paracoccaceae bacterium | reverse complement strand
CGCGTGTCACCGTGACCCGTAGTCCGCAAGACGCAGCTGATCAAGCTGATTGCATTGTAACGGATTGTTGGGTGTCGATGGGCGATGAAGATGCGGGTCGCCGCCATAATCTTCTTGCGCCCTATCAAGTGAATTCCGCTTTGATGGCACGCGCATCCACAAAAGCTTTGTTCATGCATTGCCTGCCCGCCCATCGCAACGACGAGGCGACCAGCGCCGTGATGGACGGCCCGCATTCGGTGATCTTCGACGAGGCCGAAAACCGCCTGCACGCCCAAAAGGCGATCATGCGTTGGTGCCTTGGGGTCTGAGGCCTCTTCGTCGGTCTTCGACCGCTCATCGGGCGCACCCCGACGAGCGGCGAAGCCGAACGAGGAGGGGGGAACAAGAAAGTAGAGGCGCTGAAAACCAGACGATCCCGCAAGACCCGGGCCCTTCCGCCCCCGCGCCGCGCTGATGGCCGACTGAGAGGAAAACCGCTTGCCGGATTGGACAAGCCCCTTGCGCCAGCCGCCCGTCTGTCGCTTCATTGCGCGGCTTGCGCAACAGGAGCTTTGACCGTGCTATCCCCCGTTCCCTTCTTTACCCATTCCCTGACCGCCCTTTCGAAGATCATCGACAAGGCCGAAGCCCATGCCCAGGCCAAGGGCATCAAGCCCGAGGTCCTGCCGCAGGCCCGGCTGATTGCCGACATGTTTCCCCTGTGGTGGCAGGTCTGCATCGCCTGCGACCATGCCAAGGGGGCCTCGGCCCGGCTTTCAGGCCATGAGGTGCCAAGCTTTGCCGACAAGGAAATGACCATCCCCGAGCTGAAAGAGCGGATCGCCCAGACCATCGCCTTCATCCAGACCATCCCGGATGCCGATTTCGCGGATGCCGAGGCGCGCAGCATCACCGTCAAGGCCGGCCCGCGCGAACTGACCTTTCCCGCGCCGCAATACCTTCATGGCTATGCCCTGCCGAACTTCTATTTCCACATGACCACCGCCTACAACATCCTGCGGGCCAATGGGGTTGCGGTGGGCAAGGTCGATTTTCTGGGTGGCTGAGCGGGGATGGCCATGACCACGGCGCTTTTGTGCATCGACATGCAGATGGGCATGGCCGACCGGCTTGCTGCGGGCCGGCCCCATGCCAACCCTGCGGCCGAGGCCCATGTTGCCGCCCTGATGGCGCTGTTCCGGGGCCGGGGGCTGCCGGTGGTGCATGTGCTCCATGACGAGCCCGGCACGCCCTTCGCCCGGGACCTGCCCAGCGGCGCGCCCATGCCCTGCGCCCAACCCCTGCAAGGCGAGACGGTGCTGTGGAAATCCCGCTCATCCGCCTTTGCGGGAACCGGGCTGGATGCACATCTGCGCCAGAACGGCATTGACCGGCTGGTGGTCATCGGCGCGGTGGCGGCATTCTGCGTCACCTCGACGGTGCGGGCCGCGTCGGACCTTGGCTTTCGGGTGATCCTGCCGGGCGACGCGCTTCTGGCCTTCGACATCCCGGCCCATGACGGTGGGCGGATCGACCCCGAAACGGTGTTGCGGGTCACGCTGTCGCTTCTGGGGGCCGATTTCGCGCGGCTGGTCACCGCCGATCAGGTGGCGGAATTGCTCTGACGCCCCCCGCTGAAGCATCATCGCCCCAGACAAAGACCATCCGGGCGTGATCTGATCCCGCCCGATGGTCGCCACTGGCTGACGCCACCGGAACATTGCGGCCACAGCGCCTCTTGCCCGTCGCGCGCCCTATCCCCGATGAAATCGCCATTCGGTGATCTGCACCCGGGTTTCGCCCGGGCGCAGCGCGATGGACGGAAAGGCGGGAAAAGACGGCGCGTCCGGCCAGCCCTGCGTTTCGATCGCCAGCCCTTCGTAGGGGCCGCGCCCCGGACGTTGTGCCGCCCGGGCATCATAGAGCTGCACTCCGGGCTCGGTGGTGGCGACGGTCAGGCGCAGCCCCGATACCCCTTGCAGATGCAGCACCTCCCGCAGGGGAACCTGACCGCGCGACAGGCAGAAATTGTGGTCCAGAGGCGGCCTGCCGGGGGTCAGTCGGCGCGGCAGGCGGAAATCCATGGTGCTGCCATCGACCGGGGCAATCTCGCCCGTGGGGCGGTCGTCGGCGTCGGTCGGCAGCCAGTGCCCGGCGGCAATCTGCAAGCAGTGGCCGCTGAAATCCGCCCCCCCGTCCAGCGTCCAATAGCTGTGGTTGGTGGCGTTCCACAGGGTTTCGGCATCGGTCGTGGCGTAGATTTCCAGCCGCAAGTGGGTGTCACCCAGCGAAAACCGTGCCTCAGCCTGACGGTTGCCGGGAAAGCCGCCCAGACCCGCGGGCAAGCTGAGCCCCAGCGTGGCGCGGGTGTCGTCGGCCTGTAACAGCTGCCAGACCTGCCGATGCGCGCCAGTGCCGCCGGAATGCAGGCAATGCGGCGGCTGGTTCGGCTCGAACCGGCATTCCGTGCCACCGATCCGGGTTTGGGCCAGCCCGATGCGGTTGGCGACCGGGGCCATGATCGCACCGTGATAGCCCATCTCACCTTCGTAATCCGCCAGCTGGTCAGAGCCAAGCGTCAGGTCATGGGCGACACCCCGCAGCCGCACCGACTGCAACACCGCCCCCAATGTCAGCAAGGCGACCGTCAGGTCGCCCCGTTGCAGCGTGATCTTCCGCACCTCGCGCCCGTCGGCCGTGGTGCCGAACCGTTCCACCCGCGCCATCCTGTCCTCCGGTTTTGCATCAGACTGGCGGTCCGGCGCGGGCTTGGCAAGACGGGCGCCTTACCGCGCGCAGGCGGCGATCGTGCCGGCCATTTCGCGCATCAACTGACCATAAAGGTCGGGGCCGGGGTCCAGCTGTGCGCCTTCGGGGTCAAGCGTTCCGGCTTGTGTCAGGCCTGTGGCCTCGGCCAGTTGCGCAACCAGTTTCGGGTCATGGTTCGTTTCCGGAAACAGGCAAACCGGCCCCGATTTCAGCAGCGCCTCGATTTCGGCGATGTGCTGGGCGCCGGGGCCGCTGGCATCGCCCTCGGCAATCGCGGCGGCGATGGTCAGGCCGTAGTGGCCGGCGAAATAGCCATAGGCATCGTGATAGACGACCAGCGGTTTGCCTTG
>JALQYS010000130.1 GCA_023254015.1 Paracoccaceae bacterium | reverse complement strand
AGGACAACCTTCTGATCGGCAATGATGCGGCGAACACGCTGCATGGCGGTGAAGGCCGCGACACGCTGACCGGAGGAGGGGGGGTGGACAGCTTTGTCTTCCGTTCCGGCTCTGGCGCGGATCTGGTGACGGATTTCAACGCGGTCGGCGTCAACCATGACATCCTGAACCTGCAGAACGTGAAATCGATCACCAGTTTCATCGACCTGATGACGAATCACGTGCGGCAGGTCGCAGAGGGGGTGCTCATCGACGCCGGCAAGGGCGATACGATCCTGCTGCATAACGTGTCGCTGGCCGATCTTGACCGCGGCGACTTCCTGTTGTGACCTCGGGCGGGTGACACCGCCCGGTGTCACGCCCCCCATTCACACGCCCCCCGTTTCAGACACCCCGGCGCCGCGCCTCGATCAGGACTGCGGCGAGGGTTACAGGCCAGAGCGTGCAGGCGGCATAGCTTGCCAGGCGGAGCAGAAGCCCCCTGTGGCCCTGCTGCACCTGTTCACGCAAGGTCATTGTCAGGACGCCGGTCGCGATGAGGGCATAGAGAACCCACATGATCTCAATCCATCCCATGATCGGTCTCCCTCACAAATCTACGGGCAGAAAAACGCATGTCCAACCCGAACAGTCTGCGCCTTGTGAGGGGGTCTGTCCAGCCGCCGCTGCCTCTTGCGCCAAATGTCACAGGCAGGTGGTCCACCGGGCGCCTGGGCTGCCCGCAGCCGGCGTCAGGCGGCCAAGCCGACCCTTTTGGGACGCAGACCCGCGTCAGTGGGCTTGTTGACGACATCACAGCCTGAAACCGCATCGGGAGATATCCTGTCCGATGGCTTCCTGTCTGGCATCTCGTCGTGCATCCGGCAGCCTTTGGCGGGCCAGGCGCCATGGGGACGCGATCATCTGATTGCGTCCTGCGGCCCGCGTGGTGACAGTATCGCACCCGGCGACGCGCCGCCCTTCCGCGATGCCGCCTAGCCCGCGATCCGGGCGGACAGCCGGTCTCGGGCCTGTTCCAGCAGCCTTGCCGCCGCCTCGGCCGTCTCGGCCTCGGCATAGATGCGGAACTCCGGCGCATTGCCCGAGGGGCGCAGGTGCAGGATGCGCCCCGAGGCGAGCGTCAGCCGCAGCCCGTCGGTGGTATCGCGCGCGGCCTCTGTCTCGGACAGGGGGGACAAGAGCGGGGCGGGGTCGGCGGTCAGGGCCGCCAGCAGCGGGCCGGTCACCTCGGGCGGGGTTTCCTCCAGCCGGTCGGCGGCTGTAAAGCGCGCGGGTTCTGCCGCCATCAGCGCGGCCAGCCCCCCCGCCTGCCGCGCGGCTTGCAGCACCGTCACCAGCGGCAGAAGGCTGTCGCGGGTCATCAGCGCCGGCAAGGGCCCGGCAGGCCCAGTGGCCTCAAACCCCAGAAGGAAGCCGCCGTTGGCCTCATAGCCCACGACGCGCCCGCCAGCGTCCTGCATCGCGGCAATCACGAAGGGCGACCCGATCTTCGTGCGGATCACCCGCCCGAACCGTCCCGAAGCCTCGGCCCCAGTGTTGGAGCTGACTGGCGTGACCACGGTTTCGGCGCCAAGCCGGGCCGCCGTGATCTGGCCCAGAATGTCGCCCGGGATTACCCGGCCCGCGCCATCGGCCAGAAGCGGCCGGTCGCCATCGCCATCGGTCGAGATGATCGCGTCCAGCCCCGGCGCCCAAGCCGCCAGATCGGCGCGGGCGACCGGGCTGACGGCCTCGGTGTCGACGGGCACGAAGGTCTCTGACCGGCCCAGCGAGACGGCTTGCGCCCCCATGTCCTGCAGCGCCTGTGCCAGAAGATCGCGGCTGACGGCGCTGTGCGCCCAGACCCCGACGCGCAGCCCCGCCAGCGCCTGCGCCCCAAAGGCGGTGACATAGCGGGCGACCCAATCGGCCCCGGCGGTGGGGCAGGTTGCGACCGGCGGGCTGGGCAGGTTCGGGGAGGGCCGCCCCAGCGCGCCCAGGATCGCCGCCTCGTCCGCCTTGGTGATCTCGCCCGTGGGCGTGTAGAATTTCAGCCCGTTGCGGTCGGCCGGAATATGGCTGCCCGTGACCATGACCGAGGCCGCCCCCGCCCCCATCGCGGCCAGCGCCAGCGCGGGCGTCGGCACGGCGCCGCAATCGGTGACGCAAAGCCCCATCGACCGCCCCGCCGCGATGACCACCGCCGCCAGATCGGGCGAAGAGGCGCGCAGGTCGCGCCCGACCCACAGCCCCGTGCCCATCGGGCAGGTGGCGGCAAAGGCGCGCAGATGATCGGCCACCAGATCGGCGGTCAGCTCGGTGACAAGGCCGCGCAGGCCGCTGGTGCCGAATTTGGGGGCCATGGTCTGTTCTCTCCGATGTTCGTGGTCTGGAAACTTCTGCGGTCAGCCCTTGGGCTTACCCCCCGCGACTACCCCACGCGACTACCCCTTGTAGCCGGGGCCCTGCGCCCAGGCCCAGGCGTCACGGATCATCTGGCCAAGGGTGGAGCGTCTGGGCACCCAGCCCAGCTCTGCCCCCGCCCGGACCGAGCCCGAGACCAGCGCCACCGCATCGCCCGCCCGGCGCGGGCCCTCGATGATGGGCACCTCGCGGTTGGTGACGGCGCGGGCATGTTCGATCACCTCGCGCACGGTGAACCCCGTGCCGGTGCCCAGGTTGAACACCCGGTTGCCCTTGCCGGCCAGAAGCCAGTTCAGCCCCAGCACATGCGCCTCGACCAGATCCATCACATGGACATAATCGCGCAGGCAGGTGCCATCGCGGGTGGGATAATCGCTGCCGAACACCGTCAGCGCCGGCCGCTTGCCGGCCACCGCATCCAGCATCAGCGGGATGAGGTGGGTTTCGGGCACATGCTGTTCGCCGATCTCGCCCTCGGGGTCGCAGCCCGCCACGTTGAAATAGCGGAAGATCACATGGTTCAGCCCGTGGCTTTCGACGAAATTCACCAGCATGTCCTCGATGGCGCGTTTCGAGGCGCCATAGGAGTTGATCGGCTTTTGCACCGTGTCCTCGTCCAGAAGCACGCCGTCCTGATCGCCATAGGTGGCGCAGGTCGAGGAAAAGACGAAGTTCAGGCAGCCCGCCGCAATCGCGCCCTCGATCAGGTTCAAGGCGCCCATGACATTGACGCGCCAGTATTTTCCGGGGTTCTTCATGCTTTCACCGACCAGCGACAGGGCGGCGAAATGCAAGACCGCGACGGGGCGGTATCGGGCAAAGGCCGCATCCACATCGGCGCGGTTCATCAGGTCGCCCTTGAAGAAGGGGCCGTATTTCACCGCCTCTTCCCAGCCGGTGTTCAGGTTGTCGAAGGTCACCGGCACAAAGCCCGCCGCCTTCAGCACCTTACAGGCATGCGCGCCGATATAGCCCGCGCCGCCCGTCACCAGAACCGTCTGTGCCATGTTCCGCCTTCTTTCCGGTCAGACCCCATGAGTCAATGATCTGTGGGCGACGAGGGGTGTCCGGCACCGCCCTGAAATTTCCGCTGACTTAGCGCAGGCGTGCCTTGCGCACAATTCTTTCGGCCCTGCTCTTTCTGCCCGGCGGTCAGGCCTGCCCGGCCTCTTGGGCGCGGGCAAGGACGTCGGCGTGGGTCCGGTCGAACCTGCCGCGCAGCGCATCGCCCACCGCCAGCCGGATCAGGGCGCGGTAGGTCTGACGCTCGGCCGGGGGCAGGGCACCGCCCTTGGTCAGCCAGCGCGGCAAGAGCATCAGCATCAGCGGCCAGAACAGCAGCGGCCCGACCGCCAGCCGATAGACCCGAAAGAGGTTGCGGTGGTGGTAATAGGTTTTCCAGAAGGGCCGCATCGCCGCGCCATGCAGGGCGGTGGCACATTCATGCTCAAAGCGGACACGCGGATCGAAGGCATTGGGCAGGCCCGCGCGCGCCAGCCGCAGGGTGTAATGCACATCATCGCCATAGATGAACATCCGGCCATCGGGATAGCCGCAGCGCTCAAGCGCCGCCCGGAGCAGGAACAGGCCCACGAAAGAGCCGCCATCGATGGGCAGGGGGGTGCTGGCATGGAAGGCGGCATCGGGAATGTGGAAGGCCCGCCGTCCGCCCAGCCTCAGGAAGGTGTCGCGGAACACATCCCAATGCCAGAACGGGTTGCGCCAGGGCCGGTTCATCTCGCAGATCGCCCCGTCGGGGAAATGCACCGCCGCCAGCACCGCGCCCCCGGGCCGGGGCAGCGTGGCGCGAAAGGCCGCGACCGCGCCGGGCATGGGGCGGGCATCGTCATCCATCAGCAGATACCAGTCGGGATCAAACCGCGCCCGCGCCTCGCGCAGGCCGGTTTCAAACCCTTGTGCCCCGCCACCATTCACCGCCTGCTCCAGCACCGTCAGCCGGTCATCGTGCTGCTCGTGCAGCCACTCGCGCGTGCCGTCGGTCGAGCCGTTCTCGATGACGACCACCTGATCGACCGCCTCCTCCAGAAGCCGCCGCAGCGTGCGCTGGAACTTTTCACGCTTCGTCCGTCCCGGTCACGTACGCGTGTGGCACAACATCAACTATCGCGGAGGCGTAGGCGCAGTCGCCTTTGTTGGCGCCGACCGCTCCGAGCTTGTCGAGGTATACGTCAATATGAACAAGGGCC
>JALQYS010000300.1 GCA_023254015.1 Paracoccaceae bacterium | reverse complement strand
CTTGGCGGGTCGGCTGAACTCGCTTGCGCTGGTGCTGGTCGGCGGCCTGTCCATGGGCGTCATCGAAAGCCTGCTGACGCTGTCGCCCACCCTGAAAGGCGTGCGCCCCATCGCGCCCTTCGTCATCGCGGCGCTGGTGCTTCTGTGGTCCCAACGCGGCACGAAACTCACCTTCGGAGGGCGTGACTGATGGACCGTTCGCTGTTCCACCTGACGCCTTCGGGGGCCGCGGGCCTGGTCTTTGCCGGGCTTTGCCTTGTCTTTCTGCCAATGTTCGCCGGGTCTTACTGGTTGTCGATTTTCACCTCGGCCGCGATCTTTGCCATGGCGATTTCGGGCGTTGCCTTCATGTATGCCCGCCTTGGCATGGTCAGCCTGACCCAGGTCGGCCTGATGGGCATCGGCGGCTGGGTCATGCTGCGGCTGAATTACCTTTTCGACTGGCCGTTCGAGGTGAACATGGTGCTTGCCGCGCTGGCCACCATGATCTGCGGCTGGATTCTGGCCCTGCCTGCCCTGCGGATGCGCGGCCTTTACCTCGCGCTCGTCACCCTCATGGCAGCGGGGGGCCTGGAAATCCTCTTTGCCACCTATCAATTCCCCAACGGAGGCGAGGGGTTCTGGGGCGTCAAGATCGGCTCGTCCGACCCGTTCCGTCGCCCCTGGCTGGCGCAGACGCCCGAGGCCTACCTGCGCTATTGCATCGTCATCGCGACCCTTGGATTTCTGTTCATCGAAGGCCACCGCCGCCTGTTCCCCGGCCGCGCCTGGGCCTTGATCCGCCGCAGCGAAGCCGCGGCCATGGCTGCGGGCGTCAATGTCACGCTTTACAAGACCTGGGCCTTTGGCATCGCAGGCGCCATCGCGGGCGCGTCGGGGGCGCTTCTGGCGGGGTCTCTGGGCCTTCTTGATGACGGCACCTTCCGCGCCTCGGAATCCATCCTGCTCTTTGCGCTGGCCATCGTCGGCGGCGCGCGCTTCTGGCTGGGGGCGGTGATTGCCGCCGTGCTGTTCCGTATCCTTCCGGGGATTTTGAACACATGGGGTGTGGATACCGACCTTGCCTTGGTGATCTTCGGTGCGGGGCTGTTGCATGCGCTTATCACCGCGCCGAACGGGATTGCGGGCCAGATCCATGACCTTGTGGCCAGACTGCGCGGGGGCAAGCCATGATCCAGATCGATGCCGTCACCGTCCGCTTCGGCGGGCTGATCGCCCTGAACGAGGTCAGCGCCACCCTGACCGCCCCGGTCGCCGGGATCATCGGGCCAAATGGCGCGGGCAAGACCACGCTGATGAACGTGGTTTCAGGCTTCATCACCGCGCGATCCGGGCAGGTGCTGGTCGAGGGGCAGGATTTCCTGCGGCTCGCCCCGCATCGCCGGGCCCAAAAGGGCCTGCGACGGTCGTTCCAGCGCGAGCAGATCGCCGACGACCTGACGGTTCTGGAAAACGTGCTGGTGCAGACCGACTGGTCGCTGACCGGCGCGCGGGCCAAACGGGCCGAGGCGATGGAGATGCTGGCCGTGGTCGGGCTGGCCGACCGCGCCCACAAGATCGGCGGGGCTCTGTCAGGCTTTGAACGGCGGCTGACCGATGTGGCGCGCTGTCTGGTGGGCGCCCCCCGTCTTGTCATGTTTGACGAGCCGGCTGGCGGGATGTCGGTCGAGGAAACCGACCGGCTGGGCGATCTGGTGCTGCAGATCCATCGCCTGACCGGGGCGCAGACCGTCATCATCGACCACGATGTCGAACTGATCCGCCGCATCTGCGCTGAAACGCTGGTGCTGGATTTTGGCCGCCGCATCGCCTTTGGCCCGACGGCGGATGTTCTGGCCGATCCAAAGGTGAAGGCCGCCTATCTGGGCACCGAGGAGGTGACAGCATGACCTTGCAGGTTCAGGGCCTGACGGTTCAGGATGGCAACCGCACTGCCGTTCAGGATGTGTCTCTGACGGTGGAGCCGGGCAAGGTGACGGCTGTCATCGGGGCCAACGGCGCGGGCAAGTCAGAACTGGTGCTGGCGCTGGCGGGCGTTCTGCCGGTGACGGCGGGCACGGTCTGGCTTGACGGCGCCCCCTTGGCCGCCAAAGGCCCCGAGGCGGTCCGCCGGGCCGGGATTGCCGCCGTGCCCGAAGGCCACCGCGTGCTGACGGACCTGTCCATCGAAGACAATCTGTGCGCCGCCGGAAGCCTGATAAAGGGCGGGTTGGCAGATCGGCTGGCCGAAACCTATGCCGTGTTCCCCGAACTGGCCGAACGCAAGGCCCAGCTGGCCGGCACGCTTTCGGGTGGGCAACAGCAGATGGTGGCGCTGGCCCATGCGTTGATGTGCCGCCCGCGTTACCTTCTGATCGACGAGATGTCGCTGGGCCTTGCGCCGCTGATCGTCAAGCGGCTTCTGGGGGTGGTGACCGAGCTCAAGGCCCGTGGCGTGGGCATCCTGTTGATCGAACAGTTCACCGATCTGGCCCTTGGCATTGCCGAAAGCGCCGTTGTGCTGCGCGGCGGCCGCATGCGCTTCAACGGCCCGGCCCGGTCCTTGATCGAAGACAAGTCCCTGCTGCACGAGGCCTATTTTGGAACCTAGCGACATCTTCGGCTTGCAGGGCAAGGTCTGCCTGATCACGGGCGGGGCAGGCAGCATCGGGCAGGCCTCGGCCCGGCTTCTGCACCGCCACGGTGCGCGGATTGCCTTGGTGGATCGCGACGCGGATGGCCTTGCAAAGGCGGCCGCTTCGCTGGGGCCGGAAACGCTGACCGTCGTCGCCGATGTCGCGGACGAGGCCGACAGCGCCCGCTATGTGGCCGAAACCGTGGCGTGCTTTGGCCGGATCGACGTGCTGTTTTCCAACGCCGGCAATTTCGGCAGCGTCGCCCCGATCGAGGCCTATCCGACGGAAACCTTCGATGCGGTTCTGGCCGTGCATGTGCGCGGCGCCTTTCTGGCCGCCAAACATGCCGTGCCGCATATGGGGCGCGGCGGCAGCATCATCATTACGTCGTCGGTGGCGGGCCTGCGCGGCGATCCGGGCGTCTACGGCTATATCACGGCCAAACATGCCCAGACCGGGCTGATGCGGGTCTTGGCCAAAGACCTGGCCCCGCGTGGCATCAGGGTGAACACCATCAACCCCGGCCCGGTGGCCAATGGCTTTCAAGCCCGGGTCGAGGATGACCTGACCCCCCTTCTGGGCCGCGACGCCACGCAGTTCTTTGACGAGGCAATCCCCCTTGGCCGCCATGCCTCACCGCAGGAAATCGCCGCCTCGGTCCTGTATCTGGCCTCCGACCAGTCGGCCTTTACCACCGGGCTGATCCTGTCGGTTGACGGCGGGATGAGCGTTTAGGCCAAGACCCCCGGATGTGCAGTTTTGGTTGAAGGCGGGGCGGTTCCGCCCTAGGAAAGGGTGTCTCTCCCGCCAATCAGACAGGGCTGTGCCGATGCGTAAAGAACACTGGATGCTGGCGCGCAACTCGCTCTTGCTGTCCTCCACGCCCGAGCCCGTGGCGCAGAAGGTGCTGGAAACCGCGCATGAGCGGGTATTTGACCGCGGCGCCACGATCTTCCTGCAAGGAGAGCGGGCCAAGGCAATCTACATCGTCGCCGAGGGCTGGGTGAAGCTTTACCGCATAGCCCCCAGCGGCGCCGAGGCAGTGGTGGGCGTGTTCACCAAAGGCTCCAGCTTTGGCGAGGCGGTGGCGTTTCGCAACGACACCTATCCCGTCGCCGCCGAGGCGGTCACCGATTGCCGCCTGATCCGGATCGAGGCCGACGCCTTCCTGCGGCAGATCCGCGAGAACCCCGAAGTGGCCGTCTCAATCCTGTCGGCGACCTATCTGCACCTGCACAGCCTTGTCGCCCAGGTCGAGGCGCTGAAGGCGCAGACCGGATCGCAGCGGGTGGCGGAATTCCTGCTGGAACTCGCCTCGTGCCAGGACGGATCCTGCGAGGTGACCCTGCCTTATGACAAGGTGCTGATCGCCGGCCGTCTGGGCATGAAACCCGAAAGCCTGAGCCGGGCTTTCGCGCGGCTCAAGGACCATGGCGTGGTGATCCGCCAGAACATTGCCGCCATCGCCGACGTGGCCTCGCTGCGCGACTATGTCGCGGCTGATCCCGCACTGGCCTGGGCCAAGGGCTAAGGTCTGGCCATGACGGGAAATCTGTCCGCGGCGCTGGCCGCCATCGACACGGCCAACGCCGCCGACCCCAAGGCCGAGGCGCTGGTCTATGGCCAAAGGATGAGCGCCGAGCTGGAGCGGCTTTTCCCCGGGGCATCGGATGTGCTGAAGATCGCCGCGCGGGGGCAGCATGTGGAACGCTGGCTCTTGCCGCGGGGCGACTATCCCGAAGGCAAGGAAGGCTATCACGCCTGGCGGCGCGAACAGGGGCGGCGGCACGGGCAGCGCGTGGCCGGGATCATGGCTGATGCAGGCTATGACCCGCAGGACTGCGAGCGGGTCGGCGTCTTGCTGCGCAAGGAAGGGATCAAGCGCGACAGCGAGGTTCAGGCGCTGGAGGATGTGATCTGCTTTACCTTCCTGCGGTGGTATTTCAGCCCCTTTGCCGAGGGCCGAGATCCGGCAGCCTTGCTGGAGATCGTGGAAAAGACCGCCCGCAAGATGTCTGCCGAGGGCCGGGCACGCGCCTTGGCCGAGTTTGATTTGCCAGAGCCTTTCGCAGCGGCCTTCCACGGTTGACCCGGCCGGCAGCCGGAAAACGGCGCATTTTCGGACCTGAGTTCGGCAGAACGCCGAGGGCTTAACCCGCCAGCGCCAGGGCGGCGAAGGCCAGCAGAAGCAGCGCAAGCACAAGGTCAAAGCCGCGTGCCCAGGACGGGCTTTGCCGCAATTCCAGATAGCTCCGCAGGATCAGCCGGGATTTCAGCCCGGCAAGCAGCAGAACCCCGGCCACCAGCCAAGGCCTGCCAGGCCCCGCCGCGACAAGAGCCGCCGTCAGAAGCGACATCGCCACAAGGGCGCCCCATGTCAGACGCAGGCTCATAGCAGATAGACCACCGGCACCAGAAGAACCCAGACCAGATCGACCATATGCCAGAACGCCGCCGCCACCCCCGCCGCGCGGGGGGTGGGGCGCCAGGACACGCCCAGAAGCAGGATCATGCCCGCCAGGACATGGGCGGCGTGAAAACCGGTCAGAAGGTAGGAGAAGGTATAGAAGGCATGGGTCTCGGTCCCGATGCCCTGCGCGAAGAGGTCGGCATATTCGCTGGCCTTCACCCAAAGGAATACGGCCCCAAGACTGGCCGCCAGCCCCAACAGCAGGCGCGCGCGGGCGGGCCTTGGCCCGGCAAGGCGGGCGGCCTCGGCAGCAAGATAGCCCGAAGTCACCAGAACCACCGTATTCACGGCCGCGCCCAGTCGGTGCAGGTGCGATTGCGCCTCGGCAAAGCCTGCCGGATCGGTCAGACGCACCGCCAGCAGGGCAAGCAGGCCCGCGCTGAACACCGCAAGTTCCGAGATGATGAGGACCCACATCATCAACTCACCGGGAAGTTGACCGGACAACTCCTCGGGCGCCTTCGGCTTCTCGTCGTGAGGGGCGTTCTGCGAAGAGGCACGAAGTGCACGATGAGCGGGCATCAGCCGGTCACCAACTGCCGATAGATGAGCGGCAGGGCCTGCGTCAGCTTTTCGGGATGCGCGATCACCGCAAAACCGCCCTGCCCGAAGATCCGCGGGAACCAGCTTTTGCCGTCGCGATCCACCGTGATGCCGAACACCGCATGGCCCGCCCGCCGCGCCTCTTGCACCGCCATCCGGCTGTCCTCAATGCCATGGCGGCCTTCGTAATGGTCAAGATCATTCGGCTTGCCATCGGTAATGACAAGAAGCAGCCGCCGCTTGCGTGCCTGTTTCGCCAACCCCGCCGAGACATGGCGCATCGCCGCCCCAAGCCGGGTGTAATGGCCCGGCTTCAGCGCCGCGATGCGTTGTTCGATGATCTCGCCCATCGGCTCGTCAAAGCCCTTGGCCTCTTGCACGAACACCCGATTGCGCTTTAGCGAGGAAAAGGCGTGGATGGCAAAGCTGTCGCCCACCGCATCCAGCCCCCAGGAAAGGGCCGCCAGCGCCTCGCGTTCGATGTCGATCACGCTGCGCCCGGCATGGCCATGGCCCGGCACCGCGCTTTCGGTCGAGCGGGAAACATCCAGCAGGATCGACACCGCCAGATCGCGTT